>JALYOK010000562.1 GCA_030856925.1 Pseudomonadota bacterium | reverse complement strand
AGCGAACACCGTGCAGGAACAAGCCGTAAAACCGGGCGCCGTGCCTGCAACGCCGACGGTCGCGGCGCGGCAATTACCCGATTTCGTTTCGCTGGTGGAGTCGCAAGGCCCGGCTGTGGTGAACATCAGCGTCACGTCGTCGATGGAAAATGTGTCGGGGCAGGGCATGCCGCCGGATGTGCCCGAATTTTTTAAACGTTTCGGCATCCCGCAGCCCGGAAACCCTGGCCCTATGCCTGACCGCGGCGGTGTCGGTTCCGGCTTCATAATAACCGGCGATGGCTTTGTGCTGACCAACGCCCATGTTGTTGCGCGAGCGAAAGAAGTGACGGTCAAGCTTACCGACAAGCGGGAGTTTAAAGCCAAGGTCATTGGCTACGATCGCAAGACCGATGTGGCATTGCTGAAAATAGAAGCAACGAATCTCCCGGTCGTCAGACTCGGCAGTCCGGCGGAAACAAAAGTCGGCGAATGGGTGGTCGCAATTGGTTCCCCGTTTGGTTTCGAAAACACCGTCACCGCCGGCATCGTTAGCGCCAAGTCGCGCGATTTGCCGGACGAAGCCTATGTGCCATTCTTGCAGACCGACGTCGCAGTGAACCCGGGCAACTCCGGTGGCCCGCTGTTCAATATGAAAGGCGAAGTCATCGGCATCAACTCGCAGATCTATAGCCGCAGCGGAGGCTATCAAGGCGTGTCGTTCGCCATCCCGATCGATGTAGCGCTCAACGTTAAAGAGCAACTACAAACGAGTGGCAAGGTAACCCGCGGTAAGATCGGTGTCGGCATACAGCCGGTGACAAAAGAGTTGGCGGAATCCTTTGGCCTCAAGAACACCGATGGCGCACTGATAGGCAACGTCGAGAAAGGCTCCCCGGCCGAAAAAGCGGGCTTGCATTCAGGCGACGTGGTGCTCGCGCTAAACGGCAAACGTTTGGAACGTTCCATTGATCTACCGCGCATGGTGGGTCTATTGAAGCCCAATGAAAAAGCGACGCTCAAGGTTTGGCACGATGGTAAAGAAAAAGAAGTTGACGTTACGCTTGGCGAAATGCCCAGCGACATCATCGCCGCCATGGATACGCCCAACAATATCGCGCCCGCGAAATTGGGTGTCTCCGTCCGCAGCTTGACCGACAAGGAACGCAAAAAATTGGATGTTACAGGCGGCGTGCTGGTCGAGCAAGTGTCGGGCGCCGCCGCTCGTGCAGGCATTCAAACGGGCGACGTGATCCTAGGGGTGAACAATAAATCGGTCGGCGATCCGGATCAATTGAAGCAAGTAGTGGATGCCGCGAAAGGCAGAGTCGCGGTGCTAGTGCAACGCCAAAACGCAAGAATATTCGTGCCGGTGGAACTCGGATAACGAGTTAGTTGCGCAAACGAAAAAGGGCCGCGATTGCGGCCCTTTTTCACTCTATCATTCGGTCGGCCGCGAGGCGTATCGTCAGCGGCTTCTGGCAATGCATGCCGTGAAAGCCGCACGGGTATTGGCTGCCCGGCAGATCGTCACCGAATAAGGTCTTTGACGTACCAATCCATCGCTGTTTTCAAGCCGTCGTCGATGCGGTGGCTTGGGACGTACCCTAAGCGGCTCTGGGCTTTGCCGATGTCCGCCTGCGAGTGTCTGACGTCGCCTTCGCGGAAGTCTTCGTAGGTGGGACGGTAGTTCTCAAGATGAGGGAAACGTTTGACCAGCAGTTCCCGCTGCAAGTTGAACAGTTGGTTGAGTGTGGTGCGTTCGTTTACGGCAACGTTATAGACTTCGTTGACCGCGTCGATGTTGGTCGTCACGGCGGATAAGATATTTGCCTGAACGGCGTTTTCGACGTAGCAAAAATCGCGACTTGTTTCGCCATCGCCGTTGATGATTAAGGCCTCGTTCTTGATCATCGCGGCGATCCATTTTGGGATCACGGCGGCATAGGCGCCGTCGGGATCCTGGCGCGGGCCGAAGATATTGAAATAGCGTAACCCGACGGTTTCAATGCCGTAGCATCGGGCGAAGACGTCGGCGTAGAGCTCGTTGACGTATTTCGTGACGGCATACGGCGATAGCGGTTTACCTATCTGGTCTTCGAACTTGGGTAGCGCGGGATGATCGCCGTAGGTGGAACTGGAGGCGGCATAGACAAAGCGTTTGGTTTTGGCGTCGCGTGCCGCGACTAACATATTAACGAAGCCGGTGACGTTGTTGTGGTTGCTCAAGAGCGGATCTTCGATTGAGCGCGGCACGGATCCAAGGGCGGCATGATGAAGCACGAAATCGACGTTGTTACAAGCTTCGCGGCAGGTATCCAGATCGCAAATGTCACCGCGAATAAGACGGAAATTGTTCCACGCTTCCGCCCCCACCAAAGCTTGCACTTGATTGAGATTGCGTTGATGTCCGGTCGAGAAATTGTCCAATCCGATGACGGATTGATTTATCCGTAAGAGGGCTTCAACCAGATTTGAACCGATAAATCCCGCGGCGCCCGTCACCAGCCAGCTATGGCGGTTGGTCTTGAGGTGTTGAAGGACTTTATTGAATTTAGTCATGCTCAAATAATGTAAACTCGAACTAGAGGCGCCACAAACTTAACCCGGACTGTTTGATCGCCGCCGGATCGAACTGGCATTTGACGTCGATGAAACAACCGCCGCCGTTGACTTTCGTTAGGTAATCCGTCATCGGCCGCGCTAAGAATTCGTTATGGGCAACGGCCGCGACGATGGCATCTGCCCGCGGGAGTTCATCCCAGGTGCGTAAAGTCACACCGTACTCGTGTTTGGCTTCCGCGGCTTCCGCCATCGGGTCATGAACTTGCACATCGATGCCGTAAGATTGCAGTTCTTGGATGATGTCGATGACTTTTGAATTGCGTAAATCGGGGCAATTTTCTTTGAAAGTTAGCCCCAGAACATTGACC
>JALYOK010000548.1 GCA_030856925.1 Pseudomonadota bacterium | reverse complement strand
AAACCAGACGCCGCATCGGTTAAACGACATGCACCACTTTTAATGCGCCAAAACAGCGAGGAACATCCCAATGGTGCGTGCAACCCACGTCTGAGTGGTGACAGTTTTGAGTAAGAAAGCCCAGCGGAGATTGGCAATGGGCAAACAGGAATTCTTCCAGGGCGTGCCTCAAAGCGTTGCGAACGCCTTCATATGTGCAGAATTCGGTAACAGGAGCGGCTGTTGTCATAGGTGCAACGTGATTCACATGCCTTGTTTCTGTGCATAGTTCGAGACTGTACATAGTGGTAGTTTTAATGGAAATTATTCTTTTGTACGGACGCAGCAGGAGAATGTATTGTGCAATGCAGCAAAGGGTTGCCCAAGGTATAAATCAACTGGATTGCCTACATAAGAAGATACGATTGGCACTTTAGTTGGGACAGCTATATCTTCAAAATACTGCATTGCAGCAGAGATTAAAATCCCATTCGTTTCAGACTTTTTCAATCCCTACCTTATACGGAGCCTGTAATGATTTCCAAACTGCTTGCTTGTTCAACACTAGTTTTATCGATGTCAGTTTTTGCAGCGCCCGACTGGACCAAGGTCGCTAACGTCAATATGGGTACGGTGTTTTTGGATCGCGCCTCAGTAACGAGCGCCGGAAAGTATTTGAGCGTCCGCATTCTCCGCAATTACGATCATCTCGTAACCCTTGGGAATGACCCGGTAACCAACGAGATATGATATCCACATCGCTCTGTGAACCTCGGCTATTTGGCGAATTGCGAGACTGGAAAAGTAGCGCTTGAGTCGTGGCAGATGTATAGCGGCAGGTTTGGTGCTGGCGAGACAGTCTGGGCCGATCGGGAACTGGGGTCGCCGTCATTCTTGATTCCGTCCAGCAACGAGGAATCATCAGCGTTGATTGCGACGTGTTCATCGCCCGGCAAATAGCGGCCCTGACGCCGACATTTACTCCCAGAAATGCAGCCTCAATTGAGGGAGGCTAAGTCTGCGTCAGAGAATTTTAGCGTCGCGGCTTTAATGTTTTCTTCCAAGTGGGCAAGGGACGCCGTGCCGGGGATGGGCAGCACAATGGACGATCGGGTGAGTAGCCAGGCGAGCAGCACTTGGGCGGGTGAGGCGTTGAGCCGCGCGGCCGTGCGTTTGACCTTGGCCGACTTAAGCGCGGATCCTGCGCCCAGAGGAAACCAAGGGATGAAGGCGATGCCCTTGCTCTCGCAAGCCCTGAGCACGTCCTCGGCCACCCGCTCCTCGAAGTTGTAGCGGTTCTGCACCGAAACAATCGCTGCGATGCGGCAGGCCTGCTCGAGCTGCTTGACGCTGACGTTCGAGAGTCCGATGTGGCGGATCTTTCCGGCCCGCTGCGCGTCTGCCAGCGCACCGACCGAGTCCGCGAAGGGCACCTTGGAATCCGGCGCGTGCAGTTGGTAGAGGTCGATGCATTCGAGCTTCAGTCGCGCGAGACTGCCTTCTAGCGCGCGCCGCAGGTGCTCGGGCCGCGCGTCAACATCCCAGCGCGGCGGGCTTGGGCGCAGCAGTCCACCCTTGGTGCCGATCACCAGATCCCTGGGATAGGGATGCAGCGCCTCGGCGATCAGGATTTCACTCACTTCCGGCCCATAGCTATCGGCGGTATCGACGAAGTTGATGCCGAGTTCGAGCGCCCGGCGCAAAACGCGGTGCGCGTTCGCCCGATCCTTCGGTGGCCCCCACACATTCGATCCGCACAGGCGCATCGCCCCGAAAGCCATGCGGTTGACGATAAGCTCGCCCAACTTCACCGTGCCCGCCGAGGCGGCCGGTTTCGAGATGACGTCCATGCGCATGGAGTTTAAACTGTTTGCCGTGCACAATCGATTCCCCCATGAAGAGGCGAGGCCTCGCCCGCGACCAATGCCGGCATGAGCAGTCGGACTATCGAGCGCGCCAGGCGCTGGGTGGAGGAAGCGCAGCGCGTCGTGGTGCTGACCGGCGCCGGCATCTCCACCGATTCGGGTATCCCCGATTTTCGCGGCCCGCAGGGCGTGTGGACCCGGGATCCGGCGGCGGAGAAGCTGTCTACACTCCAGCATTATCTTGCCGACCGCGAGGTGCGCAAGGCGGCCTGGCGCTCGCGCCTCACCCATCCGGCGTGGCAGGCCAAGCCGAATGCGGGCCACCTGGCGCTGGTTGCGCTTGAGCAGCGCGGCAAGCTGCATGCGCTCATTACACAGAACATCGATGAGTTGCATCAAGTTGCCGGCAACTCGCGCGAGCGCGTGATCGAGGTCCAC
>JALYOK010000544.1 GCA_030856925.1 Pseudomonadota bacterium | reverse complement strand
TCCCGAACACGGTGATGATACCCGCACGCTATTGCGACGCGCCGATGTTTCCATGTATGCCGCCAAACGCAATAAGACCGGCTTTACAATCTACAATCCGGACCTTGAGGTACATCGCCACGAACATTTGACGTTGTTGGGTGAACTGCGCCGCGCGGTCGAACAAAACCAGCTCGAACTTTACTACCAGCCGAAGATTGACATCAAACAGGGGCGCATAACCGCCGTCGAAGCGCTGGTACGTTGGCATCATCCGCAGCGGGGATTCGTGCCGCCGAACGACTTCATCCCGTTCGCCGAACAAACCGGCTGCATCAAGTTAATCACGCGCTGGGTGATCGATGCCGCCACTAAGCAATGCGGTATCTGGCATACAGCCGGACTATCCCTCAAGGTTTCCATGAATATTTCAGCGCGCGATTTGCTCGACAAGGATCTGTTGCCGTATGTTTCAGCGACCATTGCAACTTACAAAGTTCCTGTTCAGTTGATTTGTTTTAAAGTCACCGAGAGCGCGTTGATGGAAGATCCGGTGCGTGCGCAGGAAACCCTGCAGCGATTGCATGACATGGGCGTGCGCTTGTCCATTGATGATTATGGGACAGGCTATTCCTCCCTCGCCTACATCAAAAGGCTTGCCGTGGATGAACTAAAGATCGATCGTACGTTTGTCTCAGGTATGGATTCCGACTCACAGAATTCGGCGATCGTTCGTTCCACCATCGAACTTGGGCATAATCTTGGCATGAGTGTGGTGGCTGAAGGTGTCGAGACCGAACTCGAGCTGAGGGAGCTGACGCGCTTTGGCTGTGACCATGTCCAAGGCCATAGGATATGCAAAGCGATGGACGTGACACAGTTGATGGAATGGATGAGTAATTCGGCGTGGGCGGACGGGACGACCGGGCCGCGTCCGATCGCAACGAAGTTGTAGTGCCCTAGCCGTGAAAGGCGGGCAGCGCAGAAGTCTGCACGTGCCTTTGAAGACTCGCTGCAAATACTTCAGAAAAACTACTTCTCGACGAACGCCCGTTCGATGACGTAGTCGCCGGGCACGCCGATGTGGGCTGAAATTTTGAAACCGCGCGCGTCGAGCAGCATGGCGGTGTCTTTCAACATGCTGGGCCCGCCGCAGATCATGGCGCGATCGCAGCCCGGGTCGAGGGGCTGCATGCCGATGTCTTCGAATAGCCTGCCACTGTCGATGAGGTCGGTGAGACGGCCGCGATTTTGATAGGGCTCGCGCGTTACAGTGGGATAATAAATCAACTTGTCGCGCACTTCACTGCCGAAGTATTCGTTGTCCGGCAATTCCTTAGTGATGTATTCGGCATAGGCCAGTTCGCTCACCACGCGAACGCCGTGCACCAGGATCACTTTTTCGAAACGCTCGTAGGTCTGCGGATCGCGGATAACGCTCATGAACGGCGCAAGGCCGGTGCCGGTTGCGAAAAGATAAAGGTTTTTGCCGGGTTTGAGATCATGGAGCACCAGTGTACCGACGGGCTTGCGGCTGACCAAGATCTCATCGCCGGTCCTGAGTTTTTTCAGGCGCGAGGTTAAGGGCCCATCTTCGACTTTGATGCTAAGAAATTCCAGATGCTCATCATAATTCGCGCTGGCGATACTGTAGGCTCGCATTAACGGCTTGCCTTCGACCTCTAGGCCGATCATGACGAAGTGGCCGTTCTCAAAGCGCAAGCGCTGATCGCGGGTCGTCTTGAAGCTGAACAGGGTGTCGTTCCAGTGGTGAACGTCGAGAACTCTTTCGGTGCCTACGATCGCCATGATTGCTAAGTTTCGCCGCGTCGGATTTTCAAGAGATCGTAGTATGAATAAATGCATTAATTCGGAAAATCAGGTAATTTAGATAATACTTATCGATTTCCTGGATATAACCGTGCGCTATTCTTTCCGACAACTCGAAGTTTTCGCCGCGATTGGCCAATATGGCACTGTGTCCGATGCAGCCGATCGTCTGTCCATGTCGCAGTCGGCAGCAAGTACATCTTTGTCGGAATTGGAACTACAGTTTGATTGCCGTCTATTCGACCGCACCGGTAAACGGCTTCGATTGAACGAGGCTGGGCGATCGTTGCTCCCCAAGGCGCGCGAGTTGCTCGACCGCGCCAACGAGGTCGAAGCCATGCTCGCCGCCGGCACGCTTTTTGGTTCGTTGCGGGTCGGCGCTACGCTAACCATTGGCAATTACCTTGCGACGTTATTAGTGGGGGAATTCATGGCCCGCCATCCCGGTAGCCGGGTGGCGCTGGAAGTGAACAACACCACTCGCATTGCCGAACGAGTGAAGGATTTCGAACTGGATCTCGGCCTCATCGAAGGCGAGTCCTACGATTCTGAATTGGAAATGACCGACTGGATCGCCGACGAACTTGCGGTGTTCTGCGGGCCGGATCACCCGCTCGTCAGGCGGCGTAAGGTGAACATCAATCATGTGCTCGAAGAGTATTGGATTGTGCGCGAGCCTGGCTCGGGCACTCGGCAAACCCTGGATCGCGCTATGAGATTGTGGCATGAGCGCTGGAAGATACGCTTAGAACTGGAGCACACAGAGGCCATAATGCACGCCGTTCAAGCTGGTCTCGGCATTGGCTGCGTGTCGCGTTTGGCACTGAAGGAATCGTTTCGCCGCGGCAGCCTCATTGAACTGAAGTTAGCGGAGTTGGATCTCAGTCGCAAGTTTCATTTTCTTTTGCATAGGCAGAAATACCGTACTCCGGGAATCGATGCCTTCCTGATGCTTTGCCGCGAAGTTTCTTCGAAGGCTGCGCGTAGCGATGAAATTGTGATCCAACGAAGCGTTTTCTGAATAGAAGCAGTGTTTGAGCGCAGCAGCGTGAGAAATGGACGCAAGCGCGCTCGTGCTGTTAATGTCTTTTAAATGTCTGTTAGCGAGTTGCTTGACAAAAGTTATGTTGCGGTGCAACATTGCGGCGGCGAGGCAGCAAAACGATTAAATCCGGTGCTCCGTATATGCTGGCGCGGGGCTATAATTCTATGTCGAAATAAAATCGACTACTCATCACTATTACGTCTTTAGGAAATGAAATGATGAAGTCAGAAAGTGCACTTCCGCAATTCGATACGCTGTTCAAACAAATATCCGATGTTAACCAGGCA
>JALYOK010000518.1 GCA_030856925.1 Pseudomonadota bacterium | reverse complement strand
GTCGAGAGGGAAGGAAAGGTAGAGGCGCCGCGCGATGCGAAGTTTGTCCATTTTCGCGTGGGCAATCGCAACGTCAAGGACATTCTCAGCGACGGCAAAGTGCTATGGGTGGGCACATCCGGTGGCGTGATCCGCTACGACACAACGACGGACCAATTCAAACTGTACGATAACAAAAACGGCCTGCTTTCCAATGGGGTATTTCATGTGAGCAAGCTCAATGGCCGAGTTCTCGTTGGCACTTATGGGGGCGGCATGGCCCTTTACGACGATGGCAGAGACAACTGGGAAAACTTCAATATTCCGGAAGGACTCGCGGATGCGTTCGTATATGACGTGCTGGCGTTAAGAAACGGTGATGTATGGATCGCGACGTGGTCAGGTGCGAATCGGGTGCGCGGCGGAGCGCTCAAGGATCGTTCTAAGTGGGACATTTTTACGGCAGAAAACACCGACGGAGGATTGCCGAACAACTGGGTCTATGGCCTCGCGGAAGGTAAGAATGGCGAGCTTTGGCTGGCAACCGAAGGCGGTCTCGCTCGCGTTCACGAAAACAAGTGGGACAATTGGAACCACGAGAAAGGGCTGGGGGCCGACTATGAGAGAGTCAAAAACGATCTGCAGTTTAAGAGCGATTTGGCGCCGTATTCAGAACACCATGCGAACCAGAAGAAAGAGATGGGCCTGCAGGGCGTAGATGTCGCTTACAACCCGAATTACATTGTTTCGCTGGTGGTTGATCGCAATGGTGTGGTGTGGGCCGGTACGTGGGGCGGCGGGCTGTCGCGGTTCGATGGCGCCACTTGGAAAACCTATACGGTGCAGGACGGGCTACCCGGCAACCATGTTTTTATGCTTCACCTGGACGCCAAGGGCGCACTCTGGATCGGTACGAACAACGGCTTAGCAAAGCGAACGGGTGACAAGTTCCAGATACTGACGACCGCCGACGGGTTGTTCAGCAACACAGTTTTCTCGATGGCCACCGGGGCCGACGACAGGCTTTGGGTAGGAAGCTACGGCGGGGTAACGCATCTCGCGGCGATCCGTTAATCGCGTGAAGCTCGGTGGTGAGCAGCCTTGAGACATTTACGCAAGCTGTCATCAGCAAAATGGTTTAGGCGGCTACCCAGAATAATATGAAACTAAAGACGCAGGTAGGCATTGTCGGCGCTGGTCCCGCCGGATTGATGCTTTCCCATTTGCTTCACTTACAGGGAATCGAGTCCATCATCATCGAGACCCGCAGCCGCAACGATATCGAATCCACCATTCGCGCCGGCATTCTTGAGCAGGGCACAGTGGACTTGCTGCGCGAGACCGGCGTTGGCGAACGCATGGAGCGCGAGGGATTTCGCCATCACGGCATCGAACTGCGGTTCGATGGCGCCGGCCATCGCATCGATTTCCCTAGCCTCACCGGCGGAAAATCCGTGACGGTGTATGCGCAGCACGAAGTGATCAAAGACCTAGTCAAGGCAAGGCTCGATGCGGGCGCCCAGATTCTGTTCGAAGTCAAAGGCGTGGGTATTTCCGGTCTAGATAGCGCTGTGCCCAAGATACGCTTTCGCAAAGATGACACGGATTGCGAGATCGCGTGCGACGCGATCGCCGGCTGCGATGGTACGCAAAGCATCTGCCGGCCGTCGATTCCCGCCGGGGTCCTGACGGCTTATGAAAGAGTCTATCCCTTCGGCTGGTTCGGCATACTTTGCGAAGCGCCGCCCTCGTCGGCCGAGCTTGTCTACGCGCTGCATGATCGCGGCTTCGCATTGGTCAGCACGCGCTCGCCGGACATTCAGCGCATGTATCTGCAAGTCGATCCCAGCGACAGAACCGAGAACTGGTCCGACGATCGCATCTGGGCGGAATTTCGCAGGCGCTTGGCCACACGCGACGGATGGGCGCCAAAAGAAGGGCGCATTTTCAGCAAGGTGATCATCGGTATGCGCAGTCTCGTCGTCGAGCCGATGCAATATGGCCGCCTATTCCTAGTCGGCGATGCGGCACATGTAGTGCCGCCCACGGGCGCAAAAGGATTGAACTTAGCCGTGGCCGATGTCCGCGTGCTGGCGCGCGCGCTGTTGGAGTTCTATCGCTCGGGCCGCGGCGACTTGCTGGATCGATATTCAGAAAGCGTGTTGCGCCGAATCTGGAGGACCCAACGATTCTCGTGGTGGATGACCTCTATGCTGCATCGCTTCCCCGACAGCGATGCGTTTCAGTATCGCGTTCAGTTGGCGGAGTTAGTTTACGTCACAAGTTCCCGTGCCGCGTCGACGACCTTGGCCGAAAATTACGTTGGATTGCCAATGGAATAGGGGCCTGGAAGGCTCATGGATACTGGCTCGCGGGCCAGGCATTGCCACGAGCCAAGATGGGTGCGGCTCGTGAGGCATCTCTTTACACGGATGGTTTTACCCTGGTTGCGCGCTGTCTCACTTTCACGCGACGGAAAACCGGACCCCAGTGAGGGGCGCGGCCTCATGCGATGCGGACTTCCGGCGGCTCGCTTTTACGC
>JALYOK010000504.1 GCA_030856925.1 Pseudomonadota bacterium | reverse complement strand
CGTCGTCGAAATGCTGAGCGCGAAACACCAGGACTTTGTGGTCAATGAACGTTTGGTAGAGTGGGCGAAACACTTCGTCACCGATCGCGTCAGCAAGGTCGAGCCCTGCGATCTCCGCCGCAAATGTAGCGCCCAATGGCCGAATGCTGAACATCGCCGACTTTTCCAGACTCGCGATTTGCATGATTGATTTCCTCCAACGACTTGTTACGCGCCGACGACGCTACCTGCCTATACTGTCATCGCATTCCCCGAAAAGTATATCACCATGATTGTTTTTCCTTTGCGCCGCTATGCATCCCGATAACGACGCCATCATCGCCGTCACCCGCGCCTGGCTGGAAACAATCGTCATCGGCCTCAATCTCTGTCCTTTCGCGAAAGGGGTTCATATGAAAAATCAGATTCGCTTCGTCGTTAGCTGCGCACGCAATAGCGACGCGTTGCTGGACGATCTGGAACGCGAGTTGAGTCTATTGGCGGAAACCGATTCTGAGGAAATCGACACAACGTTGCTGATACATCCGGACGTGCTGGCTGACTTTTTCGACTACAACGATTTCCTCGATCTCTGTGATTCGGTTGTCGAAGAACTCAAACTCGACGGCATCCTGCAGGTTGCGAGCTTCCATCCTCAATACCAATTCGCCGATACGGAAATCGATGACGTCGCAAATTTCACCAACCGCTCGCCTTACCCCACGTTGCATTTGTTGCGCGAGGACAGCGTTACGCGCGCCGTCGAGACATTTCCCGATGTCGATGCGATTTACGAGAAGAATATTGCGACGATGCGGAGGTTAGGAAAACAAAAGATAGAAACATTGGTATCCGTTATAGATCGTATCCCACCCGCTGATGATGATGTGAATTCGCGTTGACGTTTGATGTTGTCGGGTGAGTGGGACCCATCTAGGTTTGACTTGTCCTAGCCGCTAAGGTGAATAGACCAAGCACTGTTCCATTAACCTCACCATGTCATCCTGAACCCTTCGCTGCGCTCAAGGGTAAACTACATGAAGGATCTGCTTTTAGTGTACCAGGCGCCGTAAAAAGCAGATTCTTCGCGTTGCTCAGAATGACATCGTGAGGTTAGTGACGGACGATCGTTGGATCGGCTTCGCAGAATCCACCCTACAGTTGTTCCTTGCCTTGCCACGAGCCACACCCAGCTTGCCTCCTGGCGATGCTCGTTGCTAGCCGCGGCGCCAGATAGTTCCCGCCGCGCCGTCTTCCAAAACGATGTTGGCGTCGGAAAGTCGTTTGCGGATGCGATCCGCTTCGCTGAAGCTTTTTGCTTTACGCGCGGCGTTACGCGCGGCGATGAGCGCTTCTATTTCCGCTGCGCCGAGGCCATCGCTCGCGCTACCTTCAGCGCGAAAATAACTTTCCGTGTCCTGCTGCAACAGTCCGAGGACGTTAGCGAGCGACCGCAATAAACCGGCTTTATCGCCGCCGCCGAACACTTCGTCGGTCAATTTGAATAATACGGCGATCGCTTCCGGCGTGTTGAAGTCGTCGTCCATCGCTGATTTGAATACGGCCGCGTCGGGTTCGTTCCAATCGATCGTTGCGATCTTTGCGTTGTTGCCGCGCAATGCGCGGTACAAGCGATCAAGCGAATTTTTCGCGTCTTGCAATTGCGCATCGCTGTAGTTGAGTGGACTGCGATAATGCCCGCGCAGGATGAAAAATCGCACTACCTCGGCGTCGAACTGTTTAAGGATTTCGCGGATGGTGAAGAAATTACCGAGAGACTTCGACATTTTTTCGTTGTCGACGCGAACGAAGCCGTTGTGCATCCAGTAGTTGACGAACGGCTTGTGGCCCGAGGTCAGCCCCCCGGTCGCACCTTCGCTCTGGGCGATTTCGTTTTCGTGGTGGGGGAATTGCAAGTCCGCGCCGCCGCCGTGGATGTCGAAGTGTTCGCCCAACAATTTGCAGCTCATAGCGGAACACTCGATGTGCCAGCCGGGGCGGCCGATGCCCCATTTCGATGGCCACTTGGCCTCGTCTGGTTCGTTCGATTTTGAGCGTTTCCACAACACGAAATCAAGCGGATCTTGCTTCGCGTGATCGACGGCGACACGCTCACCGGCGCGTAACTCGTCGAGAGATTTTCCGGAGAGCTTGCCGTAGCCGGGAAATTTTCTGACCGCGAAATTTACGTCGCCATCGTCAGCGTGGTAGGCAAGACCCTTCTCTTCCAAGCGTTCGATGATCGCGAGCATATCCTCAACGTATTCGGTCGCGCGTGGCTCGTGGTTCGGCGGCTGTACGCCCAAGGCGTTCGCA
>JALYOK010000498.1 GCA_030856925.1 Pseudomonadota bacterium | reverse complement strand
ACTGGACCATCGCGCCGCTGCCGAACGATCTGCAAGACCGCCGCGTGGAAATCACCGGCCCGGTGGATCGCAAGATGGTGATCAATGCGCTCAATTCCGGCGCCAGCATGTACATGGCGGATTTCGAGGATTCGTCGACGCCGACCTGGGCCAATTTGATCGAAGGCCATATCAATCTACGCGATGCGATTGGGGGCGTGATTTCCTTTGCTTCGCCGGAAGGAAAATCCTATCGACTGAACGAGAAAACCGCCGTGCTGATGGTTCGCCCGCGCGGCTGGCATCTCCCTGAAAAGCACATGATCGTCGACGGCAAGCCCATGTCCGGTTCGATATTCGATTTTGGCATGTATTTCTTCCACAACGTCAAGGCGCTGATGGCGAAAGGCTCCGGCCCCTATTTCTATTTGCCGAAAATGGAAAGCCATCTCGAAGCACGCTTGTGGAACGATATTTTCGTCGCGGCGCAACAGGAGTTGGGCATCCGTCAAGGCACGATCAGGGCGACGGTGCTGATCGAAACCATCCTTGCCGCGTTCGAGATGGACGAGATTCTGTATGAGTTGCGCCATCATTCGGCCGGACTGAACTGCGGCCGCTGGGATTACCTCTTCAGTTGCATCAAGAAATTCCGCACCGACAAAAATATCGTGCTGGCGGATCGCAACCACGTGACCATGACCAGCCCGTTCATGCGCGCTTATGCGCTGCTGCTGGTCAAAACCTGCCATCGCCGCAAAGCCCCGGCCATGGGCGGCATGGCGGCGCAGATTCCAGTCAAGAACGATCCCGTGGCGAACGATGCCGCCATGGCGAAGGTCCGCGCCGACAAAGAGCGCGAATCCACCGACGGCTACGATGGAACCTGGGTCGCCCACCCTGCCCTGGTGCCGGTCGCGAAGGAAATCTTCGACAAGAACATGCCCACGCCGAATCAAATCAATCGCCAGCGCCCAGACATCAAAGTCTCGGCCGCGGACTTGATCGATTTCAAGCCGGAAACACCGATTACGGAAATGGGCCTGCGGCAGAATATCAGCATTGGTTTGCAATACTTAGGCGCCTGGCTTAACGGCATCGGCTGCGTGCCGATTCTCAATCTGATGGAAGACGCGGCGACCGCAGAAATCTCCCGCGCCCAGTTGTGGCAGTGGATTCGCAGCCCGCGCGGCGTGCTGGATGACGGCCGCAAGGTCACCAAGGAATTATTCCGCCAAATGCTGCCGGAAGAACTCGCCAAGATCAAAACCACGTTGGGCGAAAAGGGATGGAATGCGGGCAAATATGAGAACGCCGCCAAGATGTTCGACACGCTGACCACGAGCGACGACTTTGTGGAATTTTTGACGCTGCCGGCCTATGACGCGATCACCTAGCGGGACAGCCGGCGCGAAGGTTTGGTAGGATTTATTGCTTGGGCGGTACGGCGGACGGTAGGCTAAGGCACGACACATACGGCGGCGTGACCATACCGCTGCGGTAACCTAAATACGAAACGGCCCGCATATAATCTTGACTCACGGTGTCACGCGCCTTCAAGCACGCATCGATGCTTTCAAAGCCTTGCACCACGGCTTGCGTTCCCGCATCCCTGGCGACAGCGTAGTAAATCATCATCACTATGATCGTTTTCATGGGGCGTCCTTGGGTTATTATGGAGCATATGTTTCGTCACAAATTTTGAAACAGTGTACGGACTAATTTAGCGCAATCGATCCGCTATTGCTAGCGAACTATGGACCTTGGCAGCAAGCTCTTCATGATCTTTTTCGTTTTCCTCGCGATCATCGGTGTGGTGATGGCGGTGAGCTTTCGGGAACGTAAGCTCGCCAGTCAACGCTATGCGCCAGATCAAAGCTCCGATGAGGCAAGCGATCTGCGCACCATAACCATCATTTTCGGCAGCATTCTGTGCGGCATGTTGTTGGCGGTTTTAGTCGCATCGATTGTATTTTTCTAGGGAAGCTTTGAATAAGTCCGATTTCGTCGTGATACTGCATTGCTCACAAAAAATACCTCCTTACATATCATCCATATGCGGCGTCGATATTTTTTGCTCGCGCCTTGTCTTACTTAGAACTCGAACTTATTCAGAGCTTCCCTGATGAAGAATTCCTCCGCCACTCTTGCTATATTCTTCTCCCAAGTCGGGCATAGCATGTCGCACATTTTCATGCTGCTTTACCCGACAGTGGTGCTCGCGCTGGAAAAAGAGTTTCACCAAAGCTATGGCGAATTACTGGTCCTGATGACGTTGGGCAATGTCTTGTTCGGCGTCGCCGCATTGCCCGCAGGCTGGCTCGGCGACCGTTGGAGCACCCTGGGTATGATGATCATTTTTTTCCTGGGACTTGGCGCTTCGGCAATTTTCACTGGCTGTATGTCCAGCACCGGCGGCCTGGTGCTGGGCCTCGCGCTGATCGGCCTGTTCGCCTCCATCTATCATCCGGTCGGCATGGCGTGGCTGGTAAAAAACGCAGAAAACAAAGGCCGCGCGCTCGGCATCAACGGCGTGTTCGGAAGTTTGGGCGTGGCCACAGCGGCGCTGATTGCCGGCGTGTTGACCGACATTATAAATTGGCGAGCCGCGTTCATCGTGCCCGGCGTGATTGCACTGCTTGTCGGTGTTGCTTTAATCTATTGCGTACGACGCGGGCTGGTGGCCGAAACATTTGCCGACGCAAAGCCATTCGTCAAACCGCCCGCCGCCCAGATGAAGCGAGTGTTCATCGTGCTGTCGTTCACAATGTTGTTGAACGGCGTGATTTATCAATCGGTGACCAGCGCACTGCCAAAAATCCTGGCGGAAGGCGTGCCCGATTTGACCGGCGGAACGGCGACCGGCGCCGGCGCCTTGGTTTCCTTCGTTTACTTTTGCGCCATGGGCGCGAGCCTGGTGGGCGGGTATCTGAGCGACCGCTTTTCCGTCAAACACCTTTACATCGTGACGACCCTAATGCAAGTCCCGGTCTACGCCATCGCTGCAACACTCATGCACCTGCCGTTGCTGTTCGCGATCACTCTGGCCGCAGTCTTCAATACCATTGCCGTACCCACCGAAAACGTTCTGCTGACTCGCTACACGCCGGAGCGCTGGCGCGCCACGGCATTCGGCGCCAAATTCGTGCTGGCATTGGGTTTGGGCGCGCTGGGCGTTCCCCTCGTTGCCTACATCCGCGACACCACAGGCAGCTTCCATGCGTATTATTTATTGCTCGCCGCGATCGCCTTTGTCATCGCGGTGATCGCCTTGGGAATTCCTTCGGAGCAAATGCGCCGGAAGCTGGATTCGGCACTAGCCGCCAAAGCGATGCCCTAATCCTTTTCCCCTCGCCCTCCGCAGGCTAGGAGAGGATTCGGGTAAGGGAAACAGTTTACAAATTCCGCCTCGCTGCCATGGCTTTCGAGCCGCTGCCTGCGCGCATATGAAACTGGAGTTGCGCGATTGTGTTGTTGTTCGGCAGGATGGTATCCCGCCCTACATGTTTTTTGGATGCGGCTGCCACGCGCTCCATCCAGCTTGCCTCCTGGCAAGGCATGGCATGAGAGCCGCCTGGATTGTATCTCTCAGGCCGATGCATTTAAGCATTTACGCAACGGATACTAGGGTAAAAATTGAAGATGGATTGCCCTTCCCCCACACTCGATTACGCACGAGCGAGCCTAGTGTAGTGCGCCATAATTAGCGGAACATAAAAATGCGTCTT
>JALYOK010000494.1 GCA_030856925.1 Pseudomonadota bacterium | reverse complement strand
CGTCGAGATCGAGTGATATGCCGAAACCCGCCGTGCCGCTTTGCACAATCGTTAGGGCTTCCTGCATTACGTCATTCAGGCCGCGCCGGGTGATCTCGTCCATGAAGAACACACGAACGCCCAAGCCCATGATCAACGCGTGCTCTTCCGGTTCAAAGCTCCGCACGCCGATGACGGCGACATGCTGAGGTTGCAGCACCTGGGTACTATTAGTTAACTGCTCCGGGCCGACGCCGAGCAAACACGCCAGCGGCATGCCGTGCAACGCCCCGCTGTGACTGGTTTCCGGCGTGTGACTGTCCAGATGGGCATCGATCCAGATCAGCCCCAGCGGCTTACCCCCAAGCGTCTCTGCAACACCTCGCCAGGAGCCAATCGCGCAACTGTGATCGCCACCGAGAACGATCGGAAATTCGCCCGCCATTAGCGTCGCGTATACGACACTCGCTGTGCGTGAAGCACCGTTGGCCACGACCGAGGTCTTATCGCTACCTTCAAGCGGAGTAATGGTGGTCTTCCAGGCTGCGCTCCGATTGGCGGATGTTAGCTTTTCTGCAATGCCCATCGCCTCGAAAACGCCGGGGCCGTCGCCGCAGCCGGGATCGGGCGCGCCGATTCCGCCGGCAACCCCGATGAACGCGATATCGCGCAGACGTTCATTTTTAAGGCGATGAAAATTCGACATTGACCGAAACCTCTTTACGCATAACTGATGTTCTGATTCAAATTGGCGCCGAGGTTTAGAACTTGTCTGCCCAGGTTCGTTCCGTCGTCACTTGAGTCAGTGGATGGACCTTCCCGGGAGTTCTGGTGAGTTAGTTTGCGGCAATAAATTTCTCGCCTGGGACGATTAGGGTAAACTATTGAGTTGATAGAAATAAAGAACGCATGGAGTCGAGATTGCCAAATGAAGTTGCTGACGACGTCAAACAAGTCGAGCAAGCATTAAAAAAAACCAAACGCGGCCTGCCGAAAGGTCGCCCAGTCGACGCGAACGCGCTGGCAGACATACGCACGTTATTGGGCGACGAACCCCGCCGCCGCGATCTCTTGATCGAGTACTTGCACAAAGTCCAAGACAAGTTTGGTCACATTTCTGCTGGCCATATGGTGGCGCTGGCGAGCGAAATGAACCTCGCTATGACCGAAGTATACGAAGTCGCGACGTTCTACCATCACTTCGACGTCGTCAAAGAAGGCGACGCGATTCCGCAAGCCATCACGGTGCGCGTGTGTGATTCCGTTGCTTGCGAGATCGCCGGGGCCAAAGATTTGTTACAGAAATTGCCGGAGAGCTTGGGCAAAGGCATTAGAGTGATCGCCGCGCCTTGCATCGGCCGTTGCGAATCGGCGCCGGCCGCCGTCGTGCATCAAAATCCGGTGTGCGATGCCACGGTCGAAAAAATCGCAGCGCTGGTAGCGAAAAAAGCCACGAAACACGACCCTGCGAGCCACATTCCCTACATCGTCTTCGACGACTACAAAAGACAAGGCGGCTATCAGACTTGGAGCGCGTGCGCCACGGGCAAACGTGATCTCGAAACCGTCCTGAAAGAGATGGAAAATTCCGGCCTGCGCGGTTTAGGCGGCGCAGGCTTTCCCGCCGGCCGTAAGTGGCGCATCGTACGCGCCGAGGCGGGGCCGCGCTACATGGCGGTCAACGTCGACGAAGGCGAACCGGGCACATTCAAAGACCGCTGGTATTTGGAACGCGATCCGCATCGCTTTTTGGAAGGCATGTTGATCGCCGCTTGGGCGGTTGGCATCGAATCGATTTGGGTTTATTTGCGCGACGAGTATCATGGCGTGCGCGAAATTCTGGAAAAGGAAATCGCAGCGCTCAAAGCTAATCCGCCGTCCGGCATCAAATTGCCGAGCATCGATCTTCGCCGCGGCGCCGGCGCCTACATCTGCGGTGAAGAATCGGCGATGATCGAATCCATCGAAGGCAAACGCGGCATGCCGCGGCTGCGCCCGCCGTACGTGGCGCAAGTGGGCCTGTTCAACCGCCCTACCCTCGAACACAACATGGAAACCCTTTATTGGGTGCGCGACATCTTGGAAAAAGGAGCGGACTGGTTCGCCAGCCAAGGCCGCAACGGCCGCAAGGGTTTGCGGTCGTTTTCCGTGAGCGGCCGGGTGAGAAAGCCCGGCGTTCACCTGGCGCCGGCGGGCATCACCATTCGGGAACTCATCGCCGAATATTGCGGCGGTATGTTGGACGGCCATACCTTTTACGGCTACTTGCCCGGCGGCGCCTCGGGTGGCATCTTGCCCGCGAGCATGGACAACATCCCGCTCGACTTCGACACGTTGCAACCCTATGGCTGCTTCATCGGCTCCGCTGGAATTGTCATTTTTTCGCATCATGATAAAGCCACGGATGTGGCGCGTAATTTGATGGCGTTCTTCAAGCACGAGTCCTGCGGACAATGCACACCCTGCCGCGTCGGCACGGCAAAAGCGCTAACCTTGATGGCAGCGCCAAACTGGAATCAAGGCCTACTAAATGAATTGTCGACGGCCATGATGGATGCCTCCATCTGCGGCCTCGGCCAAGCGGCGCCGAACCCGATTCAATGTGTGATCAAATATTTTCCAAATGAGATTCAATAGCGAAAATGTAGGTTGGGCTGAGGCACGAAGCCCAACAGAAGCGAATATTTTCGACGCCAACATTGTTGGGCTTCCTGCGTCAGCCCGCCCTACAATGAAGATGAGAATATGAATGCACCCGTGGCGACCGAACTGCAAGTCGAAGCCGTTAGCTTCAAATTAAATGGCGCAGACGTGATCGGCTACAGTAACGAAACCCTCATCGAAACCGCCAAGCGCAACGGTGTCGAGGTTCCGTACCTTTGTTACAAAGCCGGCTATCGGCCTGACGGCAACTGCCGCGCATGCATGGTGGAGATCAAAGGCGAGCGCGTGTTGGCGCCGGCCTGCTGCCGTTATCCCACGGCGGGCATGGAAGTCACCAGCAACAACGAGCGTGCGGTCAACTCGCAGAAAATGGTCCTGGAACTGCTGCTGTCCGACATGCCCGAAAAAGACTACACGCTCGATTCCGAACTCGACCAGTGGGCGCAGAAACTCAACATGGGTAGGCCGCGCTTCGCGCCGCGCGCGCCGGTCAAGGCCGATCTCAGCCATCCCGCCATGGCGGTAAACCTCGACGCCTGCATCCAGTGCACGCGCTGTGTGCGCGCCTGTCGCGAAGAGCAAGTTAACGATGTGATCGGCTTTGCCTTCCGCGGCGATCATTCGAAGATCGTGTTCGATCTCGACGATCCCATGGGCGAAAGCACCTGCGTCGCTTGCGGTGAGTGCGTGCAGGCCTGTCCCACCGGCGCCCTTATGCCCGCCCGCGACGTGGCGCTGAGTAAACCGGATAAGACGGTCGATTCGCTTTGCCCCTATTGCGGCGTCGGCTGTCAACTTACCTACAACATCAAAGACAACAAGATTCTGTATGTCGAAGGCCGCGATGGCCCGTCGAATCACAATCGGCTGTGCGTGAAGGGCCGCTATGGTTTCGACTATGTGCATCACAAGCATCGGCTGACGAAACCGCTGATCCGCAAGCCCGGTGTGCCGAAGCGCGGGGACTATCTCCCCTCCCCGGAAGAAGCGGAAACTTGGTTCCGCGAAGCGACGTGGCAGGAAGCTTTGGACCTTGCTGCAGGCAATCTAAAAACCATACGGGACCGCGACGGCGCCAATGCGCTGGCGGGATTCGGCTCGGCGAAAGGCAGCAACGAAGAAGCTTATCTCTTCCAGAAACTGGTGCGCACCGGCTTCGGCACTAACAACGTCGACCACTGCACCCGGCTTTGTCATGCATCATCGGTAATGGCGCTGCTCGAAGGTATCGGCTCGGGGGCGGTGTCGAATCAAGTGTCCGACGTAATGAAGGCGGAAGTGATTTTCTTGATCGGCGCGAATCCGATCGTCAATCATCCGGTGGCGGCGACCTGGATCAAGAACGCGGCGAAGAATGGCGCCAAGCTCATTGTCGCCGATCCACGCCGGGGCGGTTTATCGCGCTACGCGTGGCGAACCTTGCAGTTCAACGCCGACACCGATGTGGCGCTGCTCAACGCCATGATGCACGTGATTGTCCATGAGGGATTGGTCGATCAAGATTTCATCGCCGGCCGCACCATAGGCTACGAAGATTTAAAGAAAAATGTCGCCGACTACAGCCCCGAGACCATGGCGCCGATCTGCGGCGTCGATGCCGAAACGATCAAAGAAGTTGCCCGTGCGTTTGCGACCAGCAAAGGCTCGATGATTTTATGGGGCATGGGAATTTCTCAGCATGTGCACGGGACCGACAACGCGCGTTGTCTAATCGCGCTGTCGTTGATGACCGGCCAAATCGGCCGCCCCGGCACCGGCCTGCATCCGCTGCGCGGGCAAAACAACGTGCAGGGCGCATCGGATTCCGGTTTGATTCCGATGATGCTGCCCGATTATCAACGGGTCGACAATCCGATCGCGCTGAAACGTTTTGAAGCTTTATGGAGCGCCAAGCTTGACAGCCATCCCGGCTTGACCGTGGTCGAAATCATGGATGCGGTCCATGCAGGCAAGATCAAAGGCATGTACGTGATGGGCGAGAACCCTGCCCTGTCGGATCCGGACGTGAATCACGCGCGCCAGGCATTGGCCGAACTGGAATGTTTGGTAGTACAGGATATTTTCATTACGGAAACCGCGTATTTCGCCGACGTGATTCTGCCCGCCTCTGCCTTTCCGGAAAAAACCGGCACTTTCACCAACACCGATCGTATGGTGCAGTTGGGCCGCCGCGCGCTCGATATGCCGGGCGACGCGCGCCAAGACTTGTGGATCATCCGGGAGGTGGCGCGGCGCTTGGGTTGTTCGTGGAATTATCCAGGCCCGGAAAGTGGCGTCGCAGCCGTGTTCAATGAAATGCGTAAAGCGATGGACAGCATCGCAGGCATCACTTGGGAACGTTTGGAAAATGAAAGCTCGGTGACCTATCCATGCGCGAAGGAAGGCGATCCCGGCGAGTCAGTCGTGTTCGTCGATGATTTCCCGCGGGAGTCGGGCCGCGCGCGCTTTGTGCCCGCCGACATCATCCCCGCCGACGAGCGGCCCGACAGCGAATATCCGTTCGTGCTCATCACCGGCCGGCAACTGGAGCACTGGCACACCGGCAGCATGACGCGGCGCGCCGGCGTGCTGGACGCGATCGAGCCCTACCCCGTCGCTATGGTGCATCCGCTAGACTTGGACAAGCTCGGCGCAAGGCCGGGCGACATCATAACGGTGGAGTCGCGCCGCGGCAAGATTTCGCTGTACGCCCGCGCCGACGATGGCACGCCGACCGGTGCGCTGTTCATCCCCTTCTGCTACTACGAAGCGGCGGCGAATGCGCTGACCAATCCGGCGCTTGATCCGGTCGGAAAAATTCCCGAGTTCAAGTATTGCGCGGTGAGGATTACGAAAGGCGGCGACCCCTTGCCGACGTCGAGCTTCGGTGGCGGCAAAGCGCTGGCCGCTGCGTAACTTTTCCCGATACCAAACGTCTAAGCAAATGCAAATCATGAGTTACAAATCGATATGACGGACGAAATCATCTCGTTAGCGACCGGTAAACCGATCCCAAACGATTACAGCAAACTCGTGGATCGGCTGAATCGACCGATCCGCGACCTGCGCATCTCGGTGACCGATCGCTGTAACTTTCGCTGTGTGTATTGCATGCCGAAAGAAATGTTCGGCAAAGATTATCAATTCCTCGAACACGTCTCGTTACTGACCTTCGAGGAAATTACTCGCGCTGCGCGACTATTCAAAGAAATCGGCATCGAGAAAATTCGCCTAACCGGCGGCGAACCCCTGGTGCGCCGCAACCTGGAAAAATTGATCGAGATGTTGGCGAAACTCGATTTGGATTTGACGCTCACGACCAATGCATCGTTACTAAAGAAAAAAGCGCAATCGCTCAAAGATGCCGGATTGAGACGCGTCACCGTCAGCCTCGACTCCCTCGACGATAACGTTTTTAAGGCGATGAATGACGTCGACTTTCCCGTCGCGCGTGTGCTGGAAGGCATCGACCACGCGGCCTCTATCGGCCTTGCGCCGATCAAGATCAATATGGTGGTGAAGCGCGGCGTCAACGATCAAGACATCGTTCCTATGGCACGCTATTTCAAAGGCTCCGGCCACATCCTGCGCTACATCGAATATATGGATGTGGGCGCCACCAACGGCTGGAAAATGGACGATGTGATCCCGTCCGCCGATGTGATCCGTCGCATCCACGCCGAAATGCCGCTGGAAGTTATCGACCCGAACTACACGGGCGAAGTCGCCGAACGTTGGCGTTATGTCGATGGCAGCGGCGAAATCGGTGTCATCAGTTCCGTCACTCAAGCCTTTTGCCGCACCTGCACTCGTGCGCGGCTCTCGACGGAAGGCAAACTCTACACCTGCTTATTCGCGACCCAAGGCCACGACATTCGGCAAATGTTGCGCGGTGGTTCCAGCGATCAAGAAATACTCGATTATGTGACCGGAATCTGGCACGCCCGTGGCGATCGCTATTCGGAGATTCGGTCTGATGCGACCGTTAAGTTGCATAAGATTGAGATGTCGTATATTGGCGGCTAGCGAGACTGCTAAAGTAGGCGTGCCTAAGAGGCAATGGCCCGAGGCCACTCCGTACCGGTGCGGCTCTCCAGTCATGATATCCGCAGAGCCAGCATCGATCAGGCTCTTGGCGTATCGGTCGAGTTAAATAATGTACCGCCCCCAACTCTCCAACGCCCGCCGTCCCGCTACCTTTGTCGTCGATGCGGTAAATGAAAGCGGCGCAGTGGAACCCACCTCCATCGCCGGCGAACACCCGCTCACTCTGTACGTCGACAAGCGCGAGATCGTAACGCTTATGACTTTGGGCGCGGCGCCGGAAGCTCTCGCCATCGGTTATTTGCGCAATCAGCGTTTAGTGAAACGAATCGAAGACATTAAATCGGTGCAAGTTGATTGGGACGTCGATGCTGTCGCGGTGTTCACTCAAAACGGCATCGACGACCTTTCCGCCAAAATGGAAAAACGCACCGTGACGACGGGTTGTGGCCAAGGTACGGTGTTCGGCGATTTGATGGAGGAAATCGATAGCGTCAAACTGCGCGACGACGTGCGCCTCACGGAAGAAACGTTTTTTGCTGTGCTCAACGCCGTGCGGCTGCACGACACCGTCTACAAGCAAGCCGGCGCAGTGCACGGCTGCGCCTTGTTCACCGGCAGCCATGTGCGCTACTTTGTCGAGGATGTCGGCCGCCACAACGCGGTGGACGCCATCGCCGGCATGATGTGGCTCGATCACGTCGATGGTTCCGATAAAATCTTCTACACCACGGGCCGACTCACGTCCGAGATGGTCATCAAAGCCGCGCAGATGCGAATTCCGTTTTTGGTCTCGCGCTCCGGCCTTACGCAAATGGGTTACGAGGTTGCCAATCGCGTCGGCATCACCATGATCGGCCGGGCGACAGGTAAGCATTACTTACTGTTTACGGGAAATGAACGATTCCAAAAATCCGCACCAGTTTCCTGTTTGGAGAAATCGTGACTGGCGTGACCGGACTCATACTCGCCGGTGGCCTCGGTCGCCGCATGGGTAGCGTCGACAAGGGGCTGGTTGCATTCAATGGTCGGCCTATGGTTGACAGCGTCATTGAGCGATTGCAACCCCAAGTGGACGAGCTGTTGATTAACGCTAACCGAAATCTCGAAGCATACGGCCGCTTTGGTTTTCGAGTTGTTCCCGACCAAGTTGAGGGGTTCGCCGGCCCGTTGGCAGGACTGGAGCGTGGCTTAGCCGAGGCAGCCCACGCGCTGATCGTAACCACGCCGTGCGATTCACCGTTTTTGCCGTTGGACTTGGTGGCGCGACTCAGATTCGCGCTCGAATCCCACCGTGCTAGTCTAGCGGTAGCAAAAACCGGAACACAGCCTCATCCAGTGTTTTGCCTGGCGCGGCGATCTCTTCATGAGCACCTGCGGGCGTTTCTGTTTAATGGCGGTCGCAAGATTGACGCATGGTATGCAACACTCGATAGCGTCGAAGTCGATTTCGATGACGAGGCGGAAGCCTTTGCCAATATCAATACCAAGAGCGAGCTTGACGAGTTAGAGCAGGCTGACCAAAGCCCTGGAGCTCAGCGCCGATAGCCGGAATTTTCCGTCATCGATAGGATCGATCTGCGCGCCGAGAAACACTTTAGCGTGGCAGGCAGTGGAGTCAACTGCGGTTTCTAACTTACTTGATACACACGGCGCGCACTTGCATCATGTCGGTAATACCCTGTAAAACTTTTTGAATGCCATCCTGCTTGAGGGTGCGCATACCTTCCGAAAGCGCTAACGCATAAAGTTCGGCGACCCGCGCCTTTTCCTGAATCGCTTTTTTGACTGAGTCGCTGCCCACCATGAGTTCATGTAACGCAATCCGGCCGCGGTAGCCGCCCTTGCAAGCATCACAACCCACCGGTTTGTACAACGTGAATTCGCCCTTGTCG
>JALYOK010000487.1 GCA_030856925.1 Pseudomonadota bacterium | reverse complement strand
GTCACCGACACAGCGCTCATGCGAACCATGCGATTCCTATTTGAACGCATGAAGATCGTTGTCGAACCCACCGGCGCCCTCGCGGCCGCAGGCTTGCTCGAACGTAAAATCGCCATCGAGGAGAATGCCAAGGTCGGCGTTGTAATCAGTGGCGGAAATGTCGAACCGGAATTTTTTTCGCATGTTTTGTCGGGTAACTTTTGCGATTATTAAATTATCGCATCACCGGGCCTCTTGCCCTCGCTCCTAAGCCAACTTTTAGAATGAAGTTTAGTTTTATCAATAGGTTTATCGCGTTTCTTCAAGCGCAACATCACTAAAATCAAACAAATCAGTCACAGTACGGCGAGATGTGCCGTATATCGTCACATCCAATTTATCAAGTATTTTTATTATCTTATTGTTTAATAAGAAAATCTAAGAATGGCATAAATGCTGCTTCATAGTTAAGTGATGGTAGACTGCAAGGTCTAACGAACGTTCCTCCTCCTCGTTCACTCCATCATTTTCTCCTCCGAGAGCGGTTGGCCCCACCCAGTAAATGGGTGGGGTTTTTTTTTGGCCCATTTCTTCCCCCGTTACGAGTACAAGTTTCCGCGCCTGCGGCTCTATGATATCTTGCGAACGATGATATCGATCTCGCGCTCATGACGTTCCTCTGCCTGTTGGCCGCGCTACTGCTGGATTTATATGTGGCCTTTCCAGTGCGCAGTCAAGTCGATGATCTGTTGCGGGGCTACGCAGAATTCGTTCGCCATAGTTTGGATGGCGGCGAGCACCGGTTGGGCATTATGGCGTGGCTCGCCGTGGTCGTGCCGCTGTTGTTAGCCGCTGCACTTCTATACGCTTTACTGTATTCCGTCGGTCCCCTGCTCGAAGGGTTGTTCAATGTCGCGATTCTGTTCGCTCTGATCCATTTCAAACGCAATGCCGATCGCATTACCGCGATGGCGCGTAACCTTCGCAAAGACGACCTTACCGAGGCCCGCGCGCTACTTGCCTTGTGGCGAGGCAAGCCCTCCGATGGACTGGATAGCTCGGCCCTGGCGCGGCTTGCCATCGAGCATGCGTTCATCGACGTGCACCGCCATTGGTTTGGACTGGTGTTTTGGTTTGTGGTATTGCCGGGTCCGACAGGTCCCATTCTCTACTGGCTGGCGGCGCAGTTGCAGGAACTCTGGAGCACCACGAAACGAGATACAAGTCCGGCGTTCGGCGACTTCGCACGCCGGATTTTTTACGCGATCGATTGGATTCCGCAGCGCCTGACGGCGATCACCTTCGCCATCGTCGGCAATTTCGAAGACGCGGCCTTCTGCTGGCGCTCCCAGGCGGCCGGCTGGAGCGATCGCAACGCCGGCGTACTGCTCGCCAGTGGAGCGGGCGCCATGGGGATACGACTGGGTGAGCCTATCTCGGGCGAGGACAGAGTCGAATTCCGTCCTGAAATCGGCGCCGGCGAAGCGGCCGAAGCCGACCACCTCCACAGCGCCGAAGGTTTGATCTGGCGCGCCATGGTGGTGTGGGTAGGATTGATACTATTGCTGAGCGTTGCGAGTTGGATGGGCTAAGGAACCTCTGATTAAGTCTCTCGCGGATCGCGCTGGACTCAATCAGAGTTTCCTTAGGCCGCGAGCAATCGATCGATTCGCACCGCTGCCGGCGGATGGGAATCGTAAAACGCGGAATGCAGCGGATCCGGGGTCAAGGTCGACGCGTTGTCCTTGTACAGCTTGACCAGCGCGCTGACCAACTCGCGAGCATCCGCTTGTTGCGCGGCGTATTCGTCCGCTTCAAATTCTTGCTTGCGCGAGTAAAAACTCATCAGCGGATGTAGCAAGTAGGTAAATACGGGTAAGGTAAGAAAAAACAGGATCAGCGCCAGCGACGTGCTCGAGCGTTCCACGCCCAGGCCGCTAAAGAACCACGGTGCATACATCAACTGCGCCAACAGCCACAGAAAAATGAAGCTGCCGACAAAGGTCAAGACAATGCGCTTGATCACGTGACGGCGCTTGAAATGCCCCAACTCATGGGCGAGCACCGCTTCAATTTCGCTGCCGGTGAGAGAATTCAGCAAGGTGTCGAAAAACACCACGCGCTTGTTTTTTCCGAAGCCGGTAAAATAGGCGTTGCCGTGGCTGGAACGCAGGCTGCCGTCCATCACGAACAAACCCGATGACTGAAAGCCACATTTTTGCAGCAACCGCTCTATCCTACCCTTGAGTTCTGCGTTGTCGAGCGGCGTGAATTTGTTGAATAGCGGCGCAATCCAGGTCGGATATACTGCCAGTAAAAATAGATTAAAGGCGGACCACGCCAACCAGGCATACAGCCACCAGCGATTACCGAGGCGCTCCATCATCCACAACGCGGCGAGGACAATCGGCAGGCCAATTGCGGCGGCAAGCAGCGCCTGTTTAACCAGGTCGCTCAAAAACAACTTCAGCGTCATCTTATTAAAACCGAAGCGAGCTTCCAGTTTGAAGGTGCGATACAACGAAAACGGCAGATCGATTAGCGCGCCAATGAGTATGACGCTGGCGATGATTGCCATGCCGCTGATCAAGCCGTCGCCTAGTTGCTCGCGCCACAAGCCGTCGAGCCAATTGATACCGCCGCCCAAGGTGAAGGCGAGCAGCACGATCACATCAAGTAAGATGCCAAGGCTGTTGAGATGAACCTTGGCT
Source organism: Pseudomonadota bacterium (assembly GCA_030856925.1). Taxonomy (GTDB): domain Bacteria; phylum Pseudomonadota; class Gammaproteobacteria; order Burkholderiales; family JALYOK01; genus JALYOK01. The sequence continues at coordinate 12,296 of JALYOK010000487.1, read as the reverse complement.
TTGGTGTAGTCGGCAGCTTTTTGGTGGGACGCGAGCGGAATTTTTTCCGCGAACTGCTGCGGCACGCGATCACGATTCGCCATCACGTGGGCAGCATGCCGGCGCGCGAGCCACAATTTCAACACTGTCGTCATGCCAAGCAAGACGAGGAACAACACGCTAAACTCATTCACTACTTACATTCTCCTTTCAATTTTTGCGACACCTTGTCTGACAACCAATACCCATGCGGCTTCCGGACTATGACCTGACAACACGCAAGTTCAGCGCGCTTCTTGGCGATGCCTCGATAACGTGGGAATTGCCGAGCCATGTGTCAGAATAGATTGCTATTGTAAGTAATAATTCACTCATGAAAACCATGAAATGATGGCTCAAGACAAAAATCGGCTGATTTGGATCGACATGGAAATGAGCGGCTTAGATCCGCTCAACGACAGAATTCTCGAAGTGGCGCTGGTGGTCACTGACGCTGAACTCAATACCGTTTCCGAAGCGCCGGTGCTGGTCGTACACCAAAGCGATGCGGTTCTGGACGGCATGGATAACTGGAACAAGGGCACTCACGGGCGCTCGGGCCTTACCGCCAAAGTGAAAAGTTCAACCTTGGACGAAGCAAGCGTCGCCGGTGCGATGATGGACTTCCTGCGGCCGCTGGTGCCCGCGAATGCCTCACCCATGTGCGGCAACTCAATTTGCCAAGATCGGCGCTTCCTGGCGGCGCATATGCCCCAATTCGAGGCGTATTTTCATTATCGCAGCTTGGATGTGAGTACCTTAAAGGAATTGGCAAAACGCTGGTATCCCGCGGTTTATGATGGCTTCAAGAAGGAAAGCAAACACGAAGCGCTCGCCGATATTTACGAATCCATCGACGAACTCAAACACTATCGCACAAACCTATTCAAGCAGTAACTCCGCCTGGCACGTAACTCACCCTAGGTCCGCTTATGAATCAAGGCACTCTTTTTAGTCTCGAAGTCAATCCAAGAATTCCGGCGCGGCTGCACCGGTTGGAAGAACTCGCCAACAATCTCTGGTACAGTTGGCATCGCCCGACGCGCAGCTTGTTCTCGCGACTCGATCGCAACCTATGGCGCACCGTCAACAACAATCCCAAAGAATTCCTGCGTCGGGTAGATGAAGACCGCTTGATCGCGGCGGCCAATGATCAGGTTTTCCTGTCTAGTTTCAATCAAATCATTTCCGACTACGACAGCTATCACAACGAGCCCTTGCGGCGCGATGGGTCGGAATGGCTGCTGAAGAGCGACTTGATCGCTTATTTCTGCGCCGAGTTCGGATTCCACGAGAGCTTTCCAATTTACTCCGGCGGTCTCGGAATTCTGGCAGGAGATCACTGCAAAGCCGCGAGTGACATGCGGCTGCCGTTCATCGCCGTCGGGCTTTTATATCGGCAAGGCTATTTCCACCAACGCATCGACGGCGTCGGCAACCAGATCGCGATCTACCAAGATGCCGATATGAGCAAATTGCCAACCACGCCGGCGCTGCGTGAAGACGGCAGTGAAGTCCTGGTGCCGATCGATATGCCGGGCCGCATTGTGCTGGCGAAAGTGTGGCGCGCCCGTGCCGGCCATGTGATCCTGTATTTACTCGATACTAACGTGCCGGAGAACAGCGAGGTCGATCGCGACATCACCCACCAGCTCTACGGCGGCGACCGCGACATGCGCATCAAACAGGAAATGGTGCTCGGCATGGGCGGCGTACGGATGTTCCGCGAGTTGGGCATCAATCCGACAGCTTGGCACATCAATGAAGGCCATGCGGCCTTCCTCGTGATCTCGCGCATTCGCAAGCTGATGCAACAAGGTCTGGATTACGGCGCCGCGCTGGAAGCGGTGGCGGCTAACACGGTGTTCACTACCCATACACCCGTGCCGGCGGGCCACGACCATTTTACCCGCGACCAGTTGATGCCGTATTTAGAACCAATGAGTCGCAACCCTATCATCCCGCTGGAACAACTCTTCTCCCTTGGCCTGGTCAACGGCGGGCCGGATTTCAATATGACTGCGTTGGCGATCCGCGGCTCGCGTTTTCAGAATGGCGTGTCGCGCATACACGGCGAAGTGTCGGCAGAAATCTGCGCACCGCTATGGCCGCAAATTGAGCCACATGAAAATCCCCTGTCCTACGTCACCAACGGCGTGCACGTGCCGACTTTCCTCGCCTGGGAATGGACCGAAGTGTTCGATCGCTACCTTGGCCAGGAGTGGCGCTTTAGCTACGACCCGGCGTTTTGGCAACGCATTGACGTAATTCCCGATCATATTTTTTGGAGCGTACGGCAAGCGCTGAAAGCGCGTATGTTGGAGACCTTGCACAAGCGCATTCGCCGTCAGCAATTGCGAATCCACGGCAGCGAAGCACATCTGGATCGGTTGTTCCGCCACGCCGACCCCCTCGATCCGAATGTGCTGACCATCGGCTTCGCCCGCCGCTTCGCAAGTTACAAGCGCGCGACGCTGCTGTTCGAAAATCCGGATTGGCTGAAAAAAATCATTGCGGCAGAGGAGCGCCCAGTCCTTTTCATCTTCGCCGGCAAGGCCCATCCCGCAGATGGACCGGGTCAGGATCTGATTCGCCACATCAGCTCGCTCTCGCGCTCTCCGGATTTTGCCGGCCATATCTTGCTTTGCGAAGGTTATGACCTTGGTCTCGCTCGCCGGCTTGTATCCGGCGTAGACGTCTGGCTCAACACGCCGCTTTATCCGCTTGAGGCAAGCGGCACTTCCGGCATGAAGGCAGGCATAAACGGCGTTCTGAATTTCAGCGTGCTGGACGGCTGGTGGGGCGAAGGCCACAACGGCAAGAATGGCTGGGCTATCAAACCGGCGCCGGAGAACTGGGAGGAATTTCGTCGCAACCGCGAGGAAGCCCAGTCGCTATATGAAATCCTCGAAGATCAAATCGTCCCGCTCTATTACAATCGCGGCAAATTGGGCTATTCGGAAGGGTGGGTGAAGATGGCGAAGCATTCCATTTCCACCTTATTGCCCCAATACAACTCCACCCGCATGGTGGGCGAATACTTGAGCAAGTTTTATCTCGCCGCGACTAAGCAATGGCGACGCTTCGCCGACAACCAATACGAGAATGCCACGCGTTTGTCACATTGGAAAATGCGCATCCATCAAGCCTGGCACGAAGTGCGCATGCATAGACGCGATACGCCAATCAAGCGCATCGACTACGGCAGTAATCTAAAGTTCGAGGTGGCGTTACAACTCAACGGACTCCAGCATGCCGACATCGTCGTGGAACTGTTGCTCGGCCGCCCGCTAGTCGGGCAAGATCACAGCAAAAACAGAAAATTCCGTTTCACCGCCACCGGCGCCGCCGACCCTGCCGGCGCCCACATCTACGGGTTGGATCTCAACCCCGAACTGTGCGGCAGCTTGGACTACAAAATCCGGGCCTATCCGTGGCATGAACTGATGACGCATCCGCTCGAGATGGGCTTGATGGTCTGGTTATAGACTCTTAAGAAGCTTAGAAATGTAGCCTGGATGAAGCGCAGCGGAATCCGGGAGCTGCACTTAAACGAAATGGTCGAGTAGTTCGTGACTCAGATAAACCGTTCCGATGCCAAGCGCGATGAGCAAAATCTGTTGCGCCGTGGCGGTCAGCTCAGAGCGGCGGTGCAGCCCGGGAATCAAGTCGGCTACGGCAACATAGATCATGCTCGCCGCGGCGAATGCCAATAACGTCGGCACCATACCCTGCATCGACTGTAACGCGAAATAGGCCAACATACCGCCCAGCAGAGTAGCAAGACTGGACATGATATTAAGCATGAACGCCTTGGTGCGGCTGTAGCCGGAGTGCAGCAACACCAAGAAATCGCCGACCTCTTGGGGAATCTCGTGGGCGATCATGGCAAACGCGGTCACGACGCCGAGTTTGACGTCCGTCATGAACGCCGCCGCGATCAGTATCCCGTCCACGAAATTATGGAATGTGTCACCGAAGATGATCATTAGGCCGCTACGACCGTGATCATGGCCGTCGTGCAAGTGATGTTCGCCCTGACCGAAATCGTGGGCGTGATTGTGGCGCCACAGCACCAATTTTTCCAGCACGAAAAAAAACAATATGCCGAGCATCACCGTAGTGGTCGCGGCCGGAACGTCTTTGCTGTGTTCGAAAGCATGAGGTAAGGTTTCCAAAAACGCCGCGCCGAGCAACGCACCGACCGCATAGCTCACCAGCACCGGCATCCAAGCGGGCCGCACGGCAAAGGCGAATAGAGCCGCGCACAACACCGACAGCACGCCGCCGGCGAAGCTCACTACGACGATCCAAGATAGCGTTGACATCGACGGGAAGAAAAATTTTTGTGGTTGAGAATTATACGGAAGATTGCCGACCGGCCTAACGCTTATGGCGTCGACGACGGCCAGTCACTCGGTTTCCAAAGCCACGTTAGGAGGGGGAAGGTTTGATTCGAATCCTCCCTCCTACACACTAACCCTTCGCGATATCGATGAAACGCTTACCTTTGAATTCGGTGATTTTCGCTTGGATTTCCTGGCCGTATCGGTCCTTCATCGATCCGGCGTCGGCGACCATTCTCGCAAAGATTTCTTTCAACTGCGCAGTATCGATTTTTCTGCCGCTGGAATAATATCGCTTCGCCACCTGACCCAGCCCGTAAGTCACGGCGAACGACATGCCGGAACTCGCCGCTTGGCGGCCCATCCCGCCGAACATGCCGCCGAGAAGCTTGCGCGCGACCACTTCCAAATACTGCGATGTCATGCCGATGCCCAGGGTTCCTGCAAAGTCTTTGATGTAACTTTGGTCGAGTTCAAAGCCATAATTTTGACCGATCCGATACACCATGCGCATTTGCAACGGAATGATTGCTAAGGTCGATAGGGTTTCAGGCATGAGTTCCAGGGCGGCGTTGACGATCGCAGCCTTGTGGATCATTTCGTCCATCTCCGCTTCACTCATCTTGGGCGTCGCAGCCGCTTGACCGCTGATCGGAACCGGCAAATTGAAAACGGCCTCCGCGTCTTGGTGATATTTTTTCAAGACATCCGGAGCTAGATTCAATGATTGCGCCAACGCCGTCAAGAATTTTGTCTCTAGATCGTTACTCGCGCCGTCGGCGTTGCAGGCGCCGACCGCCAACTCGTAGGCAGCCTCTTTGGCGTCCGCGCTTTGCAATTGATTTGCTGCGTCCGGCAGACTGACTTTTCGCAATAACACATCGTGGTAGATCTCATCCACATTAAGTTTGGCGCCAGCAAAGGACGCCGCAAGTTTTTCTATTTCGCCGCGTTCCTGTTCGGTCCGATTGCCGTCGGCCAGGGCCGCCATCATCGTTATCGACAAAATCGCTTTCTGTTCCAGTTCGGTCATGTTTATCTCCGAGAACGATAGAATGCAAAAATTGTAATTGTTTGTCGTGAGCTTGGGGCGGCCTGCTGGGAATTCAACAACCTGCTATGCTCAAGCCTAAATTTACATCACGATTATGACTGAAACTCAACTGAACGCTTTGTCTTTTCCCTTTGCCGACGTTCCGGCGCCCGCGCAAATGACCGAGGCGGCGCCAGGCATTTTCTGGCTACGCATGCCGTTGCCGTTTGCCCTCAACCATATCAATTTGTGGCTGCTGCGTGATGGCGACGGTTGGACCTTGGTGGATTGCGGCTTTGGCATCGACGCGACCTTATCTCTGTGGGAACAAGTTTTCGCCAGTTTGCTCGACGGAAAGGAGATCCAACGCATCATTGTCACCCACTACCATCCGGATCACGTCGGGTGTGCCGGTTGGTTGCAACGGCGTTGGAACTGCGAAGTATGGATGACGGAAACGGAATTCCTCGCGGCGCACTCGGCGGTGCAAGACGGCGCCGGAGATTCCGTCGATCGCGCCACGGACCTATTTCGCCGCCACGGCCTGACCGGCGAACGATTACAATCCAACGCGGTGCGAAAAAACAACTACAAGAAAGGCGTACCGTCGCTGCCGCACGCGTTCCGCCGCATCCTCGAGGGGGATGAGATCAGCATCGATGGGCAACGCTGGAAAGTAATCGTCGGCCGTGGTCATGCGCCGGAACACGCGATGCTCTATTGCGCCGCCCGCAACGTGCTGATTTCCGGGGACCAGGTATTGCCTAAGATCACCACCAACGTCGGCGTATGGCCGTCTCAACCGAACGGCGATCCCTTGAAGTTATTCTTGGATTCCATGAACAAGTTTGCAGATCTGCCTGGCGACGTCTTGATTTTGCCGTCCCACGGCCCGGTGTTTCGCGGCCTGCACGAGCGGCTCGCGCAACTTAAGGATCATCATGAAGAACGGTTGGCCGAAGTCGTCGTGGCCTGCGCGGAACCGAAAACCGCAGCGGGCCTGTTGCCCGTTTTGTTCCGCCGCGCATTGGACGCGCACCAAGTGGTGTTTGCAATGGGCGAGGCGATCGCTCATTTGAATTATTTGATGTACGGCGGGCGGTTAACGCGAAGTGAAAACGACGAAGGTGTATTTCATTTTGCAAAACCTTGACGTATTGTCGACACCTTTAATTCGACACCTTTGAGTGTGACAGTGTCGGATTGATTGAACTCATCCGTGGCTGCCACTGGAAGACCTTCAAATCCACCCGCCCCCTCGCATCGAATTTCACGCCTTCCTTTTCCAGCAACACCCGCTGCCGTACATCACCATCGCTGTGGCTCCTCGCGCTGATCATGCCCTGCGCGTTGATGACCCGCTGCCAAGGCACGTGCGAACCCTGCGGCAGCGCGGCCATCGCGTAACCTACCATGCGCGCCGTGCAGCGGCCCGACATGCGTGCGACTTGGCCATAGGTCGCTACCTTGCCCTTAGGGACGCGCTTCGCCACGGCGTATATCCGCTCATGCCCTACCGGCTCGGCTCCCAGCGATACCTTGGATGTGAGCCGCATCCTACTTGGCTAACAGCCGAGTGGCTTGTTCCAGTCCTTTAATGGTCAGTGGAAACATCCGATCGCCCATGATTTGCCGAGTGAGTTTCAGCGAAGCGGTGTAGTCCCAATGGCCTTCCGGTGTGGGGTTCAGCCAAGCGCTGTGTTTGTAATGATTCAGTAGACGATTAATCCAAACCACGCCGGACTCTTCATTATTGTGTTCGACGCTACCGCTCGGCTCCATGATTTCATACGGGCTCATGGTGGCGTCACCGACGAAGATGAGTTTGTAGTCGGGGCCGTATTTGTGGATGACGTCCCAGGTCGACGTGCGCTCTCCGAAGCGGCGGCGATTGTCCTTCCATACGGATTCATAGACGAAGTTGTGGAAGTAAAAATACTGCAGATGTTTCAGTTCAGTCTTCACCGCCGAAAATAATTCCTCGCACACTTTGATGTGATCGTCCATGGATCCGCCGATGTCGAGAAACAACAATACTTTGACTTTGTTGTGAAGTTCCGGCCGCATTTTGATATCGAGATAGCCGGCGTTATTCGCCGTCGATTGTATCGTATCGGGCAAGTCGAGTTCCTCGGGCGCGCCTTCGCGGGCGAAGCGGCGCAAACGGCGCAATGCGACTTTAATGTTGCGCGTGCCAAGTTCCACCGTGTCGTCAAGGTTGCGGTACTCGCGCTGATCCCACACCTTCACCGCGCGGCGGTTGCGGCCGCCGTCTTGGCCAATCCGTACGCCTTCCGGGTTGTACCCGTAGGCGCCGAACGGCGAGGCGCCAGCCGTGCCGATCCACTTGCTGCCGCCTTGGTGACGGCCTTTCTGCTCCTCCAAACGCTGCCTTAGCGTCTCCATCAATTTGTCGAAACCGCCGAGGGCTTCGATGAGTTTTTTCTCTTCTTCGCTCAAGACTTTTTCCGCGAGCTTGCGCAGCCATTCCTCGGGAATCTCTTTGCCGAACCGGTCGTCGAGCTTTTCTACACCTTTGAAGTATTCGGCAAAGGCGCGGTCGAAGCGATCGAAGTGAGCCTCGTTTTTGACCAGGCAAGTGCGCGACAGATGATAGAAGTCATCGACGCTGCCGTAAATGACATGCTTGTCCAGCGCCTCGATCAAGTTCAAAAATTCGCGAATCGTGCACGGCACGCCGCCTTTTTTGAGACTGAAGAAGAAGTCGATTAACATATCTATGGTTCGGTGGGTTACGGCGCTGGGCGCCTAACCCACCCTACATTTTTATCTGGCGCGTCTCGACAAAAACACCAACCGCTCGAACAAATGCACATCTTGCTCATTCTTAAGCAACGCGCCGTATAGAGGCGGGATGATCTTGCCGGAATCTTGCGATTTGAGCGCTTCCGGCGAAATATCCTCGGCGAGCAGAAGTTTTAGCCAATCGAGTAATTCCGAGGTCGACGGTTTTTTCTTCAAGCCCTGCACTTCGCGAATATCGAAGAATACTTCCATCGCCTGCTTCACCAGTTCCTTCTTGATGCCGGGATAATGCACGTCGATAATCTGCTGCATTGTGTCTTTATTGGGAAAACGGATGTAGTGAAAGAAGCAGCGGCGCAGGAAAGCGTCGGGCAGTTCCTTTTCGTTGTTGCTGGTGATGAAGACGATGGGCCGGTAGCGCGCCTTCACCATCTCGCGAGTTTCGTAGACGTAGAACTCCATGCGATCGAGTTCGCGCAATAAGTCGTTGGGAAATTCGATGTCGGCCTTGTCGATTTCGTCGATCAGTAGCACTGTCTGTTGTTGAGAATCGAACGCTTCCCATAGCTTTCCCTTGACGATGTAATTGCCGATGTCGTGCACTCGGCCATCGCCAAGTTGAGAATCGCGCAGGCGCGAGACGGCGTCGTATTCGTACAAGCCTTGCTGAGCTTTGGTGGTGGACTTTACGTGCCATTCGAAAATGGGTTTGTTAAGCGCACGCGCCACTTCTTCGGCCAGCAAGGTCTTGCCCGTACCGGGCTCACCCTTGATGAGGAGCGGGCGCTGCAAGGTAATCGCGGCGTTCACCGCCAACATCAAATCATCGGTCGCCACATAGGTATCGGTGCCTGAGAAACGCATAGTGATTATCGGTATTTTTTTGAAGGACATGATTATACGCCCGCTTGTCGAATCACCCGATTGCCCTTAGAATTCTAGTCTTGGTGACAGTTCGAATCACCAGCCATGCATCACATTGCGAGGAGCCCTTCGCTGCGCTCAAGGTAAACGCTGTGGCGAAGAGTGTGCTTTCTGACGCGGGCGACAACGGGTCAAAAAGCAGATCTTTCGCGCTGCTAGGATGACGTGTTCTATGGTAATTTTTTATGCGCGGTGGACTTTCAAAGCATGACTGCTCAAAATTCAACGTTAGCGGCCGCAGGGCTGCTCCCACCCGCCATCGGCCTTTTAGGGCTGCTGCCTTCCATCGCCATCGTAACTTCTCTGACCAAGGGTTTCAGCATCGGCGTGATCATTGCGCTTGTCTTTATCGGAACCAGTGTTGTATGTTCATCGTTGCGCAATCGAATCTTCGAGTCTTGGCGAATTCCGTTCTTGTTGACCGTGAGCACCTTGCTGACCACCCTGCTGCAAATGAATTTGGCTGCGTTCTTGTTTGCAGTGTACGCGGCGCTGGGGCTGTTCGTACCGCTGGTTGCGGTGAATGGTTTGATCTTTACGCGGGTCCTTTCGGTTGCATTTCAGCGACCACTCTTAACAACGTTACGCGATGCAATCATATGGAGTACCGGGGTTGTTCTGGTGTTAACTTTGCTCGGGGCGTTGCGTGAATTCATTGCTTACGGCTCGTTGTTCGCCGGGGCGGAAATGCTGTTTGGATCACAGGCGCAAAGCTGGCTCTGGCATCCCATGCCCAAAAACTACAGTTTCATTCTGGCGGGCATGGCGCCCGGCGCGTTGATTTTACTCGGTGTGCTGTATGGGCTGAAAAACCTAATCTGGCGCCCCTCTCAGGCTGAACTGCCTGCGCAGCCGAGGTGAATGCAGCAAAGCGGCATGCCATTTTTTCAAGATTGCGTGCCGCCAATCCCGATCCTCGCTCCGAGTTGGAATACCAAACCCCGTTCGAGTTATTAATCTCGGTGCTTCTGTCGGCACAAGCGACAGATAAGAGCGTAAATCTTGCCACCAAGGCGCTATTCCGGCGCCACAACACGCCAGAAACAATCTTGGCCCTTGGCGCCGACGGTTTGATCGAGTACATACAATCCATTGGGCTTTTTCGTACCAAAGCCAAGCACATTATCCAGACCTGCCGGTTGCTGATCGAGACTCATGGGGGCGAAGTGCCAGCCGACCGTGAGCACTTGGAAAAACTGCCGGGCGTTGGGCGAAAAACGGCGAACGTGGTTTTGAATGTCGCCTTCAGCCAGCCGACCATGGCGGTCGACACCCATATTTTCCGCGTGTCGAATCGCACTGGAATCGCGCCGGGGAACACGCCATTCGCGGTAGAAACTAAATTATTGAAGCACGTGCCTGAGGAATTTATGCTTGCGGCGCATCATTGGTTGATTCTGCATGGGCGATACGTGTGCAAGGCGCGCAGGCCGGAATGCCCGACGTGCACGATCGCGGATCTTTGTGAGTACAAGAAGAAAACTGTGGCATCCTGAGCCAACTCGACGTGGATTGACGTTGGCCGCCCGCACTTGCAGGGCGCGCTCTGACTTGCAAGCCAGAGCCGTTCGATGAAGCGCAACGGCAGGCGTTGCGAAATCCACATCTCACGTCTACCCTCTCCAGAGGGAGACGGAATACAATCTTAAAGGTTGCGCTCGTAAGGCCTACGATCAATCACCCAAAATGTTTAACCCTTCCCGTTCCGAAGCCCGCCAATTCTTCATCGACGCGTGGCGCAAGTATCGCAATCAAGAAACGTTAACTGGCATGGAGGGAGTGGTGGTTGAGGCATTGATCGCGCATCCGGAATACCATCGCATGCTGGAATCGCCTGACGAATTTCTCGATAAGGATTTCCCGCCGGAATTCGGCGATGTGAATCCGTTTCTGCATTTGAGCATGCATGTGGCTATTGCGGAACAATTAGCGATCGATCAACCGCCGGGGATCACTGCCGCGTTTCAGCGGCTGCAAACGAAACAGGCCTCGGATCACGAGGCCAGGCATAAAATCATGGATTGTTTGGGAGAGATGCTGTGGCAGTCGCAACGCTACGGCGGGACACCGAATACTGCGAATTATCTTGCCTGCATCAACCGGGCTAGTACTTAAGTTCCAACCCTTTCTGAGCCGCGTAATAGGCAGCCACGTTTTGCATGTCCTGGTCGGACAGCATCGCCGCCATGCCCATCATGATCGGATTGGCGCGCTTGCCGTTCTTATACTTTTTCAGTGTCGAAACCATATAGTCGGCATGCTGTCCGGCAAGTTTCGGAAAATCCGGCGCAGGGCTGTTACCGTCCGGACCATGGCATGCGGCGCATACTTCCGCGGCTTTTTTCTTGCCGGCTTCGACGTCGCCGGCGTCGGCCGCGGTCGCCAATAACAGAGCTGCAAACGCGACTAGTGCCTGATTGGTGTTTTTCATCGTATCCCCCGCCGTAATTATTTCGCGGCTAGGTTGGCGTAATAGGCAGCCAAATCCGCGATGTCCTGGTCGGACATAGTCGAAGCGATTGCCTGCATCGTACCGTGTCGGCGCTCGCCGGATTTGTACGCCTTTAACGCAGCGATAAGATAAGCGGCGTGCTGGCCACCCAGCTTAGGCACCTTGTATACCTCCGGAAAAGCCGTCCGCCAACCGGGAATGCCGTGGCATCCGGTGCAACTATGAGTTTTCTTGGATCCCGCGGCGGCGTCCCCTTCCGCCCAAGCTGTGGCTGTGACGGCGCTCAGCGCCGCAATGGCGAGCCAGTTGCTCAAACTTGCGCCCTTGAATTGATCTCTTTTCACTCTCGATTCGCTCCCAAAATCACGCTGCTCGCTCGTTCGATTTGACGAACGGCTTTATCGCAAATTATATCATCAGAGATTTTTTAGAACATATGCTGGCCGCCGTTAATCGAGATATTCGCGCCGGTGATGAAGGCGGCTTCGTCGGACGCGAGATAGACGATCAAACCCGCTACCTCGTCCGGCTTGCCCAAGCGCCCCACGGGAATTTGCGGCACGATCTTGCTTTCAAGCACATCTTTCGGAATCGCCATCACCATCTTAGTGCCGATGTAGCCCGGAGACACCGTGTTCACCGTTACACCCTTGCGCGCCACTTCCAGAGCCAGCGCCTTGCTAAAGCCGTGCATACCCGCCTTCGCGGCGGAATAGTTAGTCTGGCCGAAAGCGCCCTTCTGGCCATTCACAGAGGA
>JALYOK010000486.1 GCA_030856925.1 Pseudomonadota bacterium | reverse complement strand
GGCTTGAGCCGCACCGTAGTGGCGCGTCAAGTTAGGGTGGAGTTGGACTCCAGTAAGATGGGCGGATGTAACCTGTCCAGCTTGCCTGTAGAGTGCTTTGCGAACGCTGGATCAATTTCTACCGATCCTGAAAAATACCCGCTGGGTCATTCCAGCCGCACCTATTAGACTTCCATCTTTCCGAAAGGAACTGAAGTAGTAGCGAGACGGTGATGCAGTAACTTTTTCAGTAACACCTGAAATTGATAACCAGAAAACATATTATCCATAAGGCGCACGTCTTGTTTTTCGATTCCGGTTCCGGCACCACCGTCGGTTTGCTTCCCTCATACATATACTCTGAACGCGCGCGGTTCCTTGTAGTTGGACGTGACGGAACTCGACCGCGCGAACGTGCGGTTAGGCCTGACGAGGTGAAGAGTGTTGATTGCCGCCGCCCGGTGTGGATTTGTAGCAGGCGGTCGAGATCGCCGAGCGACTAAGTAAGGGCATCGAATCGTTGACAATACCAAGGGCGTTCTCACAACCTATTTGGTAACGCCTCACAGTTCCTGTGGATAAAGGTGTGGATGTTTTGCGCATTAGCGAACTACCTTCCTGATTTACCGATGGGTTTATTGGTTTGCTCATAAATTAGACGCTCAATCATGCAATAAGTATTCCTTAACCTGAGAACCGGTGATCAGGTTCAGAGCCAGCGCGAGCTATTCCATTAGTGGTTTCCGTAGGGGTTGTGAAAATAGTGGACGCACGCTAAAGTGACGGGCGTTCTTTGACATACGGGATTTTCTTGCTAAACCTCGTTCAGGCTGCAGGTTGGCCAATCTGGTTGTTGATCATTTGTTCCATTATTGCCCTTGCCATTATCGGCGAGCGTTCCTGGACGTTGAGTCCTCGGCTAGTTGCCCCTCGCGATCTATTGCCCCAGGTGGTTAATGAGTTTCGCCAGCGCGGCGTGAACAATGATATGTTGTTCAAGCTTGCGACCAATTCCCCCTTGGGCCGGATTTTTGCCGCCGGACTTTATAATGTGAAAAGCGCACGCGACGTGATGAAGGAGTCGATCGAAGAGGCCGGCCGCTCGGTAGCGGTCGACCTGGAGCGATTTCTGACTTCGCTCGGCACCATCGCCGCCATCGCGCCGCTGCTTGGACTGTTCGGCACTGTCATTGGCATGATTGAGATCTTCGGCGCCAACGATCCCACCGCCGGCGGCAATCCCGAGCAGCTTGCCCACGGCATATCGGTAGCGTTGTACAACACCGCGTTTGGGCTTATCGTTGCAATCCCCAGCATGATTTTTTATCGTTATTTTCGGTCCAAGGTCGATAAGCTGGTAGTTGAAATGGAGCAACAAGCCGTGAAGTTGGTGGAGATCGTTCATGGCGAGCGGGTAGGCTAGGCGCCATGAATTTTCAGCGCGGCAAGTTTCGCGAAGAGCCGGAAATTAATTTGATTCCGATGATCGACGTGCTGCTGGTGATCCTAATTTTTCTGATGGTCACCACCACGTATTCGAAGTTCGCGGATCTCAAAATCAATCTTCCGGAAGCTGAGGTGGAGCAAACCAAGTCGGCGCCGAATACCCTAGACGTGGCGGTGGACGCTGACGGTAATTACGTCGTGAATCTCACAGTCGTTCCGTTTTCCGATATTGCAGGATTCTCTCAGGTGCTGAAAGGCGCCGCCGGTGACCGACAAGACCCCACGGTGGTCATCAGCGCAGATGCACAGGCGTCCCATCAGTCCGTCATCAATATTCTATCTGCCGCGCAGCTAGCAGGTTTTTCTCATATCTCATTCACCGCCGAAGCGAAGCGCAAATAAACACGCTCGATCGGCGAAGCACCAGCTCCAATCGCCGACATGAAGAATCGCGTCGTATCCTGGTTTGAGCGGGAGTGGACGCGGAAGTCGATCTGGCAATGTGTGCTGTTACCGATGGCTTGGCTGTTCCGCTGCGTCAGCGGTGTGCGTCGATTCGTGTTTCGGCAGGGATGGCTGAAATCGGTAAGATTACCTGTTCCGGTAATCGTCGTCGGCAACATCACCATCGGCGGCAGCGGTAAAACACCGCTGGTAATCTGGTTGGTAGACCATTTGCGCGCCGCGGGTTATGTGC
>JALYOK010000441.1 GCA_030856925.1 Pseudomonadota bacterium | reverse complement strand
CTATTTTGCCGCGCAAAAGCCGCGTCCGGGCATCGCCCGCGACAAAGCGTTGGTCGACGCCGGTCAAAAAATCTATCGTGGCGGCGACGCGAAAACGGGCATCCCTGCCTGCGCGGGTTGCCACAGCCCAAACGGGGTGGGCATCCCGGCCCAATACCCACGCCTGGCGGGCCAAATGAAGGAATACACCCTGGCGCAACTTAAAGCCTTCAAAGCGGGCGAGCGCGCCAACGACAACGCCGCGATGATGCGAACGATTGCAAGCCGCTTGAGCGACAAACAGATGGAAGCGTTGGCGGAGTATGTTGCCGGATTGCAATAACGTATCAGCGATTGCGTACCACTTCTTTCAGCGCCGAGCGCGCTTGCTGCAAACACGTTTCGGTCGTCGGCCAATCGATACAGCCGTCAGTGACGGAAACGCCATAACGCAATAGCGATAAATCCACGGGAATCGCCTGGTTCCCCGCGTGGATATTGCTTTCCAGCATGACGCCGACGATCGACTGATTGCCGCTGATTATCTGCTTCACAACGTCATCGAGCACCTGCGGTTGCCTTGACGGATCCTTGCTGGAATTCGCATGGCTGCAATCGATGACGATGTTGCCGGGCAGCGCTTGTTTTGCCAGCGCGGCTTCGGCGAACTCTATCGAAGCCGCATCGTAATTGGGATTGCCGCCGCCGCGCAGAATCATGTGGCCATAAGCATTGCCTTTGGTGCGCACCACCGCAACTTGGCCCCGATGATTAATGCCGAGGAAACTGTGGGGTTGCTGCGCCGAAAGCATGGCATTGATCGCCACTTGCAAGCCGCCGTCCGTGCCGTTCTTAAAACCAACCGGCATCGACAGCCCGCTTGCCAATTCGCGATGGGTCTGCGATTCCGTGGTGCGCGCGCCGATGGCGCTCCACGAAACGAGGTCGGACAAATACTGCGGACTCATTGGATCGAGCGCTTCCGTGCCGGCCGGTAAGCCGAGTTCGGCAAAGTATAACAACAGTTTTCGCGCTTTTTTCAGTCCCTCTTCGATCTCAAAGGAATCGTCCATGTGCGGGTCGTTGATCATGCCTTTCCAGCCGGTGGTGGTGCGCGGCTTCTCAAAATACACGCGCATGACGACCAACAACGTATCGCTGAGTTCGTCGGCAAGCCGTTTCAGTCGATGGGCATAGTCCATCGCCGCAATCGGATCATGAATTGAACAGGGCCCGACCACGACCAGCAAGCGCCGGTCGCGTCGATCTAGAATCTGTTCAATACTTAGGCGCGCCTCGAACACGGTTTTCTCGGCGCGCGCGGAAAGCGGCAGCGCCTCCTTAATTTCACCCGGCGCAGCCAAGACATCAAGGGACAAGATATTGACGTTGTAGATCCGGTTTTGGTCCATAGCGCTTTCGTATCGATTGAATGGTGGACTAGTTTGTACTAATTTCGTCATAGCCGCGCCCAACCAGTTCGATCAAACAAAAACCATGACCAAACGGATCGGCGAAGTTGGCCATCTTGCCCCACTGGAAAGTTTGCAGCGTCCCTTCCAACCGGGCGCCGGCACGCTGTGCTTAGTTGATTGACGCTGAAATATCTTCAACGACAAAATCAAGATGCACCGGTGTCCAATGGCGATGATACTCGCGCTTCTGTGAAGCCGCGGGTGAAGCCGCGCCGCCGCTTGGATTCTCGATCAGATAAATCGGCGACGACCCACCCAGCATTTCCATGATATTTCCAATAAGCCGCCGACCCGGACGCAAGCTTAATGCGTCGCGATAGAAGGCGATGGCTTTCTCAAGATCGTCGACATCGATGTTAACCAACAGTTCGATCGTCATGAGAGCTCGTTACCTCTATTTATGTCATCCTGAACGTAGTGAAGGATCTGCTTCTAGGCGCGGAAAAACAACAGCAGATCCTTCGCTATGCTCAGGATGACACGGCAGGAAGGCTAGGCCGCCAGCGCTTGTTTTGCGGCAGCGACCGTCTTCTCGATTTCATTCGCCCCATGCTCCGCCGACACAAACCCTGCCTCAAACGCCGACGGCGCGAGATAGATGCCTTGCTTCAAC
>JALYOK010000412.1 GCA_030856925.1 Pseudomonadota bacterium | reverse complement strand
CGCTTGCACCCAACAAACCCGTCTCTGCCGTGCCCTCCCCGCTTGCGCTGGCGCTATCGGCCGTGGCATCGGCAGTGGTCAGCAGCGGCAAATCATCCGGTGGACTGTTATCTGAATTGCTATTTGTCACGTCTCCCGCAAGTGCTACGGCAGCGGTTTGATAGCTACTGTTAGTAAATGAAATAGGCGCAGCGTTAAGGGCCATTGCATAAAACCCGAAACAGACTGCGCAGATTATTTTTTTCATAGTGGTCTCCATTTTAGCTCTAAGCGATTGTTCCCGCCCTTCCACTAGGAAAGGCGGGAATTGATTTACCTACTCATGAATGTACTATTGAATCTCAACGTTGGCCATGGTTAGCAAGGGTTCGCACCGGACTCGCCACAATCAATATGACGCCGGTTCTTGCCGTCGTGGGGCGTAGGCAGGAACGGGAATTTGCGATAGATGCCGTTGGCCGTTACGTTAGTCCCCTGAGCGCCAATATTGAAGTTTACACCGTCGCCCAAAGCGGGTACGGCGCCTAGCAAGGCGCCAGCCACGACGCGCAGCGCGATGTCGGTGACGTCATCGTTAGGGCGGCGGCCGTTCGGCCAACCAGCGTTGTCCCCAGCCAGTACCGTGAGGCGACGTTGCTGATCGGGCTGCGTTGGCGCCACGCCTAGATTAAGGCGCAGCAATTCGGAACATGTACTGCTTGCGCTACATCCGCCGGTTTGTGCTTGGCTCGAATATTTAAGCAAAACGTTCACCAGGTCTTTGCGATTGCTGGTGGGAAAGGTCGTTCCGTACACCAGATTGAGCACCGTTGCTAACCTTGAGTTAAGATAAAAGTCGAGGAAGCTTGCTTCTTGTTTGGGGTCCGTGGCATTCCAAAAATCCTTCTGACCGGTACCGATAATAAGTTCATTCACCAGTGGATTGGCCATGCGTGAAACTTGCACCCATGGTCCTGTACCGACGCTCGTGCCAGTGTTATTCAGCACTTTGTATTTTTGCCGGCTGGTGGAAGCATACATGCCGATTACCGCGTTGGGACTGCTGGTAATTGACGAGATCGGAACCTCGATTGCAATCGTGTTCACGTTGAAGCCAGAAAAGGTATCGTTGCCAAAGGGATTGGCCGAATTGTTGGCATCCTCCGCTGGAGTTAGGATCGGAGGCGTGCGGCGTAGGTTAAGAGTGTCGAATGTTGCGCCAAGGTCGATGTAAAAAGTCTCATCACGCTGTCCGGCAAACACCCGGCTGCCGTTGTTCAAGGAGAAAACTCCTTTTGCGGCTAGCGCTTCGTAGTTCGGCATGGTGCGCGGACCTACGTTCGACGGCACGGCGAATAGCGTGCTTGACGCCAGATTTTTACGAGTCGTGCCGCGCACTTCGGTCACAGTGTAGCTTTGGCGGAGACCTAGCCCTTCCGATCCCACTCCGGTCAGCGCCGTGATCGGTGGCACAGCCGCGAAAGGAACCGGCAACTTCAGCGTGTTGGGCACACCGCGCAGTTGGGTCTTGAAGCGTATTTCATAGTTGATGTCGTCGGCCTGCCCGTCGCGGTTCAAGTCGAGGTGAAAGGTATAAAGCACGTCATCGTTAAAGTTGAAATAATTCGGCCCCGCGCCAGGTTCTTGACCGGGAATGACATTCATGATGAAAACTACTTTACTGGGGTCTTCCCAACTCTTGAATGCATAAACATCGGTAAGGTCAGCACTGGGATCTTGACTGATTAACGGTGCTTCGCGATGACTGGCTGCGTGCACAGCGCTGGCGCAGCATAGGGCTGTGCCGAACACGAATGACATTAAATGGTTGCGTTTCAATGACATAATTCTTCCTTTTGCGGTTGCGGTTTAAATAACGTTTTTTAATAATCGCGTAAGTCGTTCATCTTGAAGTCTTACCCGCGCGATCCAGGTTTTGACTTTGGTTACGGTAATGTGGTCGTTCAACGCACCTGCCGCCGCCAATAGAATATATACGTCGGCGGGTTCTTTTTGGATGTCCCAATTTTCTTGCGCCAGTTTGAATGCTGTTTGTGGGTTGCGGGCGAGCTCCAATTGATACCGCGCTTCTTCACGCAAGTGCACGCGATCACCGCGCATTCGGCTCGCTTCAAAGCGAGCGCCTAGTTGCTTATATTGCTCGGTCAAGTCCTCGGAACCTACGGCTTGCAATGCCAGAACGTAGCGCAAAAACAGCGTATCGGCACGTGTTTGGTCTCGCAACAACGGCAAAACTTCATTGGCGCGGCCATGATCCAGCAGAAAATCGCTGTATGCGGCAAGCAGATAGTTATCGGACGGATCGAGCGAGACGGCAGTGAGAAAATGCGCGTTCGCCTCTTGTTTTTTTCCCAAGCGAACCGCCATCTCCGCAAGCCCCGTCCATGCCCATGCGCGCAGGTCGGCTTGCACATTTGGAAAGCGCTCGAGGGTGGTGCGCAGTTGCTGATACGCTTCCACCAATTCGCCGTTGACACCGGCGACGCCTAAGGAGCAGGAAGCGGCGACAAGTTCGTGCACCAAGCTACTGAG
The DNA here is from genome assembly GCA_030856925.1 of Pseudomonadota bacterium. GTDB lineage: Bacteria > Pseudomonadota > Gammaproteobacteria > Burkholderiales > JALYOK01 > JALYOK01. The sequence continues at coordinate 324 of JALYOK010000412.1, read as the reverse complement.
AAGTGCGCATTCTTGTCGGGCATCGCCGTATAAGCCCTGCACCTGCAGCAACGTGGCGCGTACAAGGCGTGCCTGAGCATGGCGAGGATGACTGCGGAGCACCTCATTGAGATCGTATAGCGCGAGATCGAATTGATGAACGCGCTGCCGCAAGGTTGCCCGCAATACTCTGATTTCGACGGGCGGATCACTGCTGCCCCACCAAGGCCTCAGGGCTGCTTCGGCGTAGCCGGCATAGCGCGGATCCGATGTATTGCGCCCGATTTCTAGATACCGCCGCGCCACCTTTATTGCCAGCGGCAACTTGCCGGGGTCACTCGCTAA
>JALYOK010000409.1 GCA_030856925.1 Pseudomonadota bacterium | reverse complement strand
TACCGAAGGCATAGTCCGCAGTCAGGAAAAACCAGGTATCGCCGCCCTGTTTCACCATGGCCTTGCCGGTGCCGTTGGAAAGCGCATAGGTGTCATAGGTCCAATGGACGCCATAGGGCGAGCAATCCGCGCCGGTCAAACGCGAAGCCGCTGCGCCCGAATTCATTGTGATGCGTTTTTTCTGCTTGCCCACCTCTTGCACCGCCAATCCCACGGCGGAATTCAGCAACTCCGCGATCATGTCGACCTTTTGGGTGTCGTACCATTCACGCGCTTTGTTGGCGGCGATGTCGGCTTTGTTTTGATGATCGGCGCTGATGAGTTCGATCGGTTTCCCCAGCACTTTTCCGCCGGCGTCCTCGATCGCCATCTTCGCCGCGACCACGGCGCCTTCGCCGCCGACATCGGAATAAAGTCCCGACATATCGGTCAAAATTCCGATCTTGACCACGTCGTCGGTAAGCTTCGCTTGGGCTAACGCACTAGCGCTCGCCAAACCCGCCATCATCGCCAGTATCCACCTAGTTTTCATAGTTTTCTGTCCTTAACTTTTTTGAACGATCGGAAAATCTATTGGCGCTACACGCCCAGATACTCGTGCAGCATCTCGGTTTTCGCCGTCAACTCGTCCTTATTGATCATCTCGACGATCCGGCCATGCTCCATCACATAATGGCGATCGGCCAACGGCGCAGCGAAGCGAAAATTCTGCTCCACCAAAATAATGGTGTGACCTTTTTGCTTCAAGGTCTGGATCATGCGACCCAGCTCTTTGACGATCACCGGCGCCAAGCCTTCGGTAATTTCGTCCAGCAACAACAACTCGGCGCCGGTACGCAGAATACGCGCCACCGCCAACATTTGCTGCTCGCCGCCGGACAGCCGGGTGCCTTGACTGGTGCGGCGTTCTTTAAGGTTGGGAAACATGGCATAGATCTCATCGATGCCCATACCACCATCGCGCACTTTTGGCGGCAGCAGCAAATTCTCTTCGCAGCTCAAACTGGAATAGATGCCGCGCTCTTCCGGGCAATAGCCCACCCCGAGATGGGCGATGCGATGGGTAGGAAAGCCGATGACGTTGCCGCCATTGATTTCGATGGCGCCGGTACGACGTCCGACCAAGCCGAAGATAGCTTTCAACGTAGTCGTGCGGCCCGCGCCGTTGCGGCCCAATAGCGTCACGACCTCTCCCTTGCTGACGCTGAAATTCACGCCATGCAGAATGTGGGATTCGCCGTAGAAGGCGTGCAGATCGCGAACGTTAAGCAGCGCACTATTCATGGCTTACCCCGACATAGGCCTCCAGCACCTGCGGATCGTTGGAGACCGTATCGTAGGGCCCTTCGGCAAGCACGCTGCCGCGCTGCAACACCGTGATCGTATCGGACAGATTTTCGACCACACTCAAATTATGCTCCACCATCAAGATGGTGCGGTTCGCCGATACGCGTTTGATGAGATCCGTCACGCGGCTGATGTCTTCATGGCCCATACCTTGGGTCGGCTCGTCGAGCAGCATAAGTTCGGGTTCCAGCGCTAACGTCGTTGCTATTTCGAGCGCGCGCTTGCGGCCATATGGTAATTCCGCAGTGTTGGTTTTGGCGAAGGATTTCAGGTCGACCTCCGCCAGCAGTTCTTCCGCGCGACCGTGCAGGGATTCGAGCGATTTCTCCGATTTCCAAAAGTGGAAACTGGTATTGAGCTTTCGCTGCAGCGCGACGCGCACGTTTTCCAACACGGTTAAATGGGGAAACACTGCCGAGATTTGAAACGAGCGCACCATGCCCCTGCGCGCTACTTCGGCGGGCTTTTGTGCGGTGATATCTTGGCCGTTGTAGTGTATCGTCCCCGCGGTCGGGCTCAGGAACTTGGTGAGCAAATTGAATACCGTGGTTTTGCCTGCGCCGTTGGGCCCGATCAGTGCATGGATCGCACCGCGCCGCACGCGCAAATTTACGCCGTTCACGGCGATGAAGCCTTTAAACTCCTTTGTGACACCGCGGGTTTCAAGTATAAATTCCGAACTCATTGGCCCATTCAACTCGTTGTCAAGCAGGCCGCAGCCCGCGCAAAGTGCTGAATCATAGCCTAAATTTTCTTTTAGCGGAAGCCGACTAGACGCGGTAAGTCAGAGTGCGCATAATTTATTGTTGCACCCCATGTCAAGGAACCCTGATGAACCAACCCACAGCCAATGCCGCCATCGCCGCCGCTGAGCCACTTGTAATACGCCACGATCAGGACGGCGTCGCCACGCTAACCTTGAATCGGCCGAAGCAATACAACGCGCTTTCGAGCGCCGTGTTGAAGACCCTGCAACAGAGTTTGGACGCGATTGCGAAGGACGGCACCGTGCGAGTGGTCGTGATCGCGGGCGCCGGATCGGCATTTTGCGCCGGCCACGATCTGAAAGAAATGCGCGCCAACTATGAGCTGGGCGCGACGCAAGCGTTGTTCGAGCAATGCAGTAAGATGATGAAAACCTTAACCGCCCTGCCTCAGCCCGTAATCGCCAAAGTTCACGGTATTGCCACTGCGGCGGGCTGTCAGTTGGTGGCCCAATGCGATCTTGCCATCGCCTCCGACAACGCCAGTTTCGCCACCTCCGGCATCAATGTCGGCCTATTCTGCGCCACGCCGGGCGTGCCGCTGTCGCGCAACCTGTTGCGCAAACAAGCGATGGAAATGTTGCTCACCGGGGATTTCATCGACGCAAAAACCGCAATGCAGCGCGGCCTCGTCAACCGCGTGGCGCCCCTGGATAAAATCGACGAATCACTTGCCGAAATGATCCAGGCCATCATCGCAAAACCCGCATCCGTATTGGCTCTCGGTAAGAAACTCTTCTACCAGCAACTGGAAATGGACATGTCCGATGCGTACACCCACGCGAGCGGCGTCATGGCATGTAACTTCATGATGCCGGAAGCGGCGGAAGGCGTGGATGCATTTATGCAGAAGCGCCCAGCAAAATGGCCCGAATAAGATTTCTTAGGGAAGGTCTGAATAAGTCCGAGTTCTAAGTGAGACAAGGCGCGAATAAAAAATATCGACGCCGCCTATGAATGATAGGTAAGGAGATATTTTTTGTGAGTAACGCAGTATCGCGACGAAATCGGACTTATTCAGAGCTTCCTTAGCTTTTGAGCGGCTTGTATCGAAGCCGGTGCGGTTTGGCGCCCTCCTCGCCCAGTCGCCTCTTCTTGTCGGCTTCATACTCATGGTAGTTGCCGTTAAAGAACACCACCTGCGAATCGCCTTCGAATGCGAGGGTGTGCGTGGCGATTCGATCCAAAAACCAGCGATCGTGTGAAATGATTAATGCGCTGCCGGGAAATTCGAGCAACGCATCTTCCAGCGCCCGCAGGGTTTCCACGTCGAGATCGTTCGACGGTTCGTCGAGCAGCAACACGTTGCCGCCGGCGAGTAAGGTCTTCGCCAAATGCAGCCGACCGCGCTCGCCGCCCGACAGATTGCCGACGATCTTTTGCTGATCGGCGCCCTTGAAATTGAATCGTCCGATGTAGGCTCGCGACGGCATCTCGAATTTGCCCACGGTGATAATGTCTGCGCCGCCGGAAATCTCTTCCCATACGGTTTTGTTGGCGCTTAATGCGTCGCGCGATTGATCCACCTGGGCGATCCTGGCGGTGGCGCCGATCACGATATCGCCGCTGTTGGGTTTTTCTTTTCCGGTGATCATTCGAAACAACGTCGACTTACCGGCGCCGTTCGGACCGATGATGCCAACGATCGCGCCGGGCGGAATACTAAAGCTAACGTTATCCATTAACAAACGATCGCCGTAACCCTTGCTGACGCCTTTGAACTCGATCACCTCATTGCCGAGCCGCTCGCCGACGGGAATGAAAATCTCCTGGGTCTCGTTGCGTTTTTGATAGTCGTAGGAACTCAATTCGTCGAAGCGAGCAAGCCGCGCTTTGCTTTTCGCTTGGCGGCCCTTCGGATTTTGCCGCACCCAGTCCAACTCGGTTTTCAGCGCTTTCTGCCGCGCCGATTCGGTCGACTCCTCTTGTTTGAGCCGATCGCCTTTTTGCTCTAGCCACGAACTGTAATTACCCTTCCAAGGAATGCCTTGTCCGCGATCCAATTCCAGAATCCATTCGGCGGCGTTATCGAGAAAATAGCGGTCATGGGTCACGCCGACCACGGTGCCGGGAAAGCGTAGCAAGAATTGCTCGAGCCACTCCACGCTCTCCGCATCCAGATGATTGGTCGGCTCGTCAAGCAGCAACATGTCGGGCTTCGAAAGCAGCAACTTGCAGAGCGCGACGCGACGTTTTTCGCCACCGGAGAGATTACCGATCTTCGCCTCCCAAGGCGGCAGCCGCAGCGCATCGCCGGCGATTTCCATTTGATGTTCCGTGTCGCTGCCATTCGCCGCGAGGATGGCTTCATACTTCGCCTGATCGACCGCCAGCTTGTCGAAATCGGCGTCGGGCTCGCCATAAGCGGCGTACACCTCCTCCAGTTTGTTCTTTGCCTCCATGACCTCGCCCATGCCCGCTTCCACTTCGTCGCGCACGGTTTTGTGCGGATCGAGCTGTGGCTCCTGCGGCAGATAACCGATGCTTAAATTCGGCATGGGCCGCGCTTCACCTTCGATCTCGGTATCGAGGCCGGCCATGATTTTGAGCAGCGACGATTTGCCGGAACCGTTCAGTCCCAACACACCGATCTTGGCGCCGGGAAAAAACGACAGTGAGATATCTTTGAGGATGGTGCGTCTGGGCGGCACGATCTTGCTCACCCGATTCATGGTGTAAACGTATTGGGCCATAGGGATTGATTATTGGAAGTTCGACATGGGAAGCGCAGCATTATGCAGTAAAGCCAAGCTGCAAGCACTCCCGCTTGTCGTTCTGAGGAGCCCTTCGCTGCGCTCAAGGGTAAACTCCACGACGAAGAATCTGCTTTTAGGGCGTCGTGATATACACGGAAAGCAGATCCTTCGCTGCGCTCAGGATGACATTGGTGACCGGTGGTCTGAGAATCAATCCCAGTCTGGTCGTCAAGCTATGCATCGCCACAAGGCAATATCCACGCGGCTCCTGGCAATCCAATATTTCAGCGGCGGAAGTCTACTGCGAACGGTAAAATGCAGTCAGGATGACATTAAATCTCGCTCCCTATGCCGGCCTTACGC
>JALYOK010000407.1 GCA_030856925.1 Pseudomonadota bacterium | reverse complement strand
TCACATTCCTCCTCTCGGTTATGTTTCTATAGCTTACGCTAAAGCGTTCCGGAATGCCCAGTCAGTCCGGCAGTCGAATGCCACCACGGCCACGCTCTGCCGGTTTAACGTTGTAGACGTTGGCAATATGGCCGAAGTAGGCACTCGACTCTCGAACTCTTTGACATTAACATTGTGCCCTTGCACATTTTCCCGCTGAGCCTATATGAACGATCTTTCCAAACCGATTCAAACCATGATCGGTCGCTCGGCCTTCTTGACGTTGTTGCTAGACGAAGGTATCGACTATCTGTTTGGCAACCCCGGCACGACCGAGTTGCCGATCATGGCTGCGCTGCACGATCATCCCGATCTGCGCTACGTGCTCGGCTTGCAAGAATCGGTTGTGGTCGCGATGGCGGACGGCTATGCGCGGGCCTCGAACAAGTTGACCGCCTGCAACGTGCATGTGGCGCCGGGCTTGGGCAACGCCATGGGTTCGCTATTCAACGCGAAGTGGTACGGCTCGCCGATGATTCTCACCGCCGGGCAGCACGAGCAAGGACACAGCCTGAACGAACCGATGCTGTACGCGCCGCTGGTGCCGATCGCCGAGCCGATGGTGAAGTGGGCGGTGGAGGTCACGCGCCTGCAAGATCTGCCGCTGATCATGCGCCGCGCGGCCAAAGTCGCGCTGACGCCACCGACCGGTCCGGTGTTTATCTCACTGCCGGGCGATATCTTGAACGCCGAAGCCGCGCTCGATCTGGGCGAACGCACGCGTGTGGATGCTGCCACGCGGCCAAGCGACGCGGCGCTTGAAACCCTGGCCGATCGGCTGCTGCGGGCGCAGCGCCCGCTGCTTGTCGCCGGCCATGAGGTGAGCGTGCACGACGCGCTTCATGAAGTCGCACAACTGGCCGAAACACTCGGCGCCGGCATGTACCAGCAAACGGTCCCCTATTCGGCGCAGTGTTTGTCGGAACATCCGGCGAGCTTGGGTTCGTTGACGCGCAGCCAACGGCAAGTGCGCGCCGCACTTGAGCCGTTCGACTTATTGTTCCTGATCGGCGCCGACATGCTGCGTATGTCGATCTACAGCCCGGTAGACCCTATGCCGCCGGGCATGCCGATTATTCAGATCAGCGAACGTGCTTGGGAGATCGGCAAGAGCTACTCGACCGAGATCGCGCTGAACGTCAACGTCAAAGAAACGTTGCGCGCGCTGCTGCCGGTGCTTGAAAGACGCATCAATGCGCAACAGCGCGAGCGCGCGGTACACAATCTCAAGGCGATCGCCGCGAACAATTGGTCGGTGCAGCGCGCGTCAGCGCTTGAGCAAGTGCGCGCCGCTGCCCCCGCGAAGCCGATCGATCCGAAGTGGTTGATGTCGCGCATCGTCGAAACGCTGCCGCGTGATGCGATCGTCGTCGAAGAAGCGCTGACCTCGGCTGCTTCGCTGCTCAGCTTTTTGCCGATCCGCGGCGCGCGCGACTACTACGGCCTGGCGAGCGGCGGAATCGGCTTCGCGATGGCGGGCGCGATCGGTATTCAGCTCGCGCAGCCGCAGCGCCGCGTCGTTGCGATCGTCGGCGACGGCAGTGCGATGTACAGCATTCAGGCACTGTGGACGGCGGCGCACCTGAAGCTGCCGATCACTTACATCATTGCCAACAACTCGAGCTACCGGATCTTGAAGGAACGCGTGATGCCGTATCAAAAAGAAGCCAAGTTCATCGCCATGGACCTGCGCGATCCGCGCATCGATTTCGTGGCGCTGGCGCAGTCCATGGGGGTTTCTGCGCGGCGCGTCACCGACCCGCAGGAAGTCGATGCAACACTGCGCGAGTGCCACGCGCAAGCAGGACCGACACTCATTGACGTAGTCGTTCACGATGGCTTTGAATAAGCGGGTCAATGCCAGCGTAGGATAGGCTGCGTACTACCAAACGCAGTCAAAAGGGGGATTGCATGCAAGCCAAAGCTGAGCACGCCATTGTCGCCTGAGTCGCAGCGGCGCACGATCCTCAAGATCTCGTGGCGGCTGTTGCCGTTGATTGTTCTGAGCTATTTGATCGCCTACATCGATCGCACCAACGTCGCGTTCGCCGCGTTGACCATGAACAAAGATCTCGGCATCAGCGCATACATGTATGGCTGGGGCGCCGGCATATTCTTTCTCGGCTATGCGCTGTTCGAAGTGCCGAGCAACATGATCTTGGCGAAAGTCGGCGCACGCCGCTGGATCGCGCGCATCATGCTCACCTGGGGTTTGATCTCCGGCGCGATGGCGTTCGCCACCGGCCCGGTCAGCTTTCTGACGTTACGTTTCTTGCTGGGTGTCGCCGAAGCGGGGTTTTTTCCGGGAATTATTTTTTATCTCAGTACTTGGTTCCCCGCAGCGTATCGAGCGCGCGTGATTTCTACGTTGTTTCTCGCCGTGCCGATCTCGAATGCGGCGGCTTCCGTGGTTTCAGGCGCCATCCTCGGGATGGATGGCATCCTGGGCCTGAAGGGTTGGCAGTGGGTGTTCATTCTGGAGGCGCTGCCGGCGGTGTTCCTTACTTTTGTCGTATTTCGGCAAATGATCGATCGGCCGGCCGATGCGAAATGGCTGAGCACCGACGAGCGCGCGTGGTTGGACGGTGAGTTGCTCGCCGAACGCCGGGCGGTCGAAAGCTATGGCCACATGAGTCTATGGCGCGCGCTGACCGATAGGCGAGTGCTGGTGCTATCGATGATCTACATGACCAGCGTCACTGCCAGCTACGGCATCGTTTTCTTTCTGCCGCAGATAGTCAAGGGCCTCGGCCACTCCAATCTGATGACCGGCATGCTAACCGCGATTCCGTATACCGTCGGCATCATCGGTTTGCTGGCATGGGGTTATTCTTCCGATCGGCGAAATGAGCGCCGCTGGCATCTGATTGTCGCGATGACGGTGGCAGGGATTGGCTTAATGGGCGCCGCCTGGTTCCGCGATTCCTACGGGGCAATCGCCGCGATGTGCGTGGCGACCGTCGGCCTGTATGGTTCGCGGCCATCGTTCTGGCCCATGCCTTCGCGATTCTTGACCGGCGCCGCGGCCGCTGCCGGCATCGCGCTGATCAACTCCATCGGCAACCTCGGTGGCTATATCGGCCCGTTCATCGTTGGCTGGATTAAAGACAGCACCAAGAGCTTCGAAATGGGTTTGTACTTTCTCGCCGCCTGCGCGTTTGCCTCCGCTATGATCTCCTATTTCGCGATGCGTAAAGTCGACCTGTGGCGTTGACGGATTTGAGCGCAAGCTTTTGGATATTTCGCGGCCCTTCGAAAATTTACTGTGAGCGCTCGTAAGGGCGCCTCTAATAATTGTCATTCTGAGGCTCCTAGGCCGAAGAATCTGCTTCAGTTCATATACTGCAAACATGATGATCATCCTATAACGAGACGACGCTATGAAATACAGAATGTTCGTTCGGCACGGGCTGGGGACAAGACGCGAAAACAGCACTAAAGCGATCCCCTCCGGTGGCAACCCCGGAGTGCTGACTCGCCCACTCGTGCGGGTCGCGTAGCCATGGACTCGGTTCTTGCAAAAGGCAGCACACGCAGCGCCTGGATTGTCACACTCGCGGCGGCCGCGATCCTAATGGTGACGATGGGCGCCCGCCAATCGCTCGGCCTCTTCGTTTCGCCGCTCAACACCTCGACCGGGCTTGGCATTACCACCATCAGCCTCGCACTCGCGATTGCGCAGTTGATGTGGGGCGTTATCCAACCGGTGGCAGGCGCCGTGGCGGACCGTCACGGTCCTGCCAAGGTGCTGATCTGTGGGTTGATGCTGCTGTCGGTCGGCATGGCATTGACGCCGTTCATGACGTCGGGCTTTGGTCTCATTGTCTCGCTCGGACTGCTTGCGGCGATTGGCTCCGGCGCCGGCAGTTTTTCGGTATTGATCGGCGCGGCAGCGCAGCACGTCGCCAGCGACAAGCGCGGCCAGGCGGCCGGCATCATCAACGCCGGCGGATCATTCGGGCAATTCGTGTTCGCGCCGGTCTCGCAGGCACTGATCCAGACATTGGGCTGGATGGGAGCGATGTGGTCGCTCGCAGTCATGACGTTGGGTGCGCTACCGCTGGTCCGCTTGGTGAGTGCAACCGCGCCGGTTTCACACAACCCCACCACCAGTGGGTCCGCGCCATGGCAAGCTGCCCGAGGCGCCATGCGGGACCGCAGCTATCTGCTGCTGCACGCCGGCTTTTTCACCTGCGGATTTCATATTGCGTTCCTCGTTACGCATCTGCCGGGCGAGGTCAACCTTTGCGGACTGCCCCCGGCGGTGGCAAGTTGGTCGCTGGCGCTCATCGGCCTTGCGAACATCGTGGGTAGCCTCATTGCCGGCGCGAGCACCAAACGCTTCCGCAGCAAATACATCCTCGCTCTGATGTACGGTTCGCGTGCGCTGTTGATCGGCTGGTACCTCATCGCACCAAAGACCGAGTTGACGTTCTATATTTTCGCCGTGGGTTTGGGTCTAACCTGGCTCGCTACCATACCTCCGACCGCCACCATCGTAGGCAAGCTCTTCGGTATTCGGTACTTGTCCACGCTGTTCGGCCTCACCCTGCTGTCGCACCAGATCGGCGGTTTTCTAGGCGCCTATCTGGGCGGGCTCGCATTCGCGCGAACCGGTGATTACCAATGGATGTGGTACGCGGATATGGCGTTGGCCGCTGCCGCAGCGCTCATCAACCTGCCGATTCGCGAGGCGCCCGTCGAGCCGGTCCCGCAAACCGCCTGAACATCGTCCGGCGGGAATGCCGGTGCAAAGCTAACAAACTCTTGATCGGGACGACCCGATCAAGAATCGAAAATTCTTCTACTTTCAGTGGGCAATACCGTTCAATTTTTGGGACCGAATTTAACATTGATGCCGGTGATAAACAGTAAGTCGTTGCTCTTGATTCCGGGCTGCGGATTGCTCACGTAGCGATCGCTTAGGGTGATCTGAAGATTGATTCTATTCGAGAGTGCGGTGACAAGGGTAGCGTCGAAGACTACACGCAGCTCGCCGCGATCGCGCAAGTTTGGATAGACGACGAGGCGATGCTTGAAAGAAGTCGTCTCGGACAGCTTGTGCCAAGACTCCTCGCCAAACAGCAACTCGATTGAATCACGCGTCTCGGTGGTGAATCGTTCATGGTTGTAGCTCACGCCGCCGAACAGGTCGAACGTTGTATCGAGCGTTTTGATCACATGCGTTCCAAATCCTGTTCCGACGACACTGCGCAGATCGAGCAACTGCAGTTTGTCGCGGTCCAAATCAAGAGCGCTAAATACAAAGGTCTTTTCGGTCAGGTTGTAATCGTAACGAGCGCCGCTGCGAGCCTGATTTGCGGTTTTCGTTCTGTCACCTTTATCGTCCTTGGTTCCGTACAGCGCGGTAAGATAAAGGCTCCATTTATCGGTAGGCGTCGCTTTGACGGCGTCCGCGCCGATGTTGAAGCTGAGGGAATTGGTGTTGCCGGATGCCCCGCTGAGGCCTGCGGTCAATGAGCCGCGCCACTGGCCCTCCGGCGTCGGCGGCTGAGCGTAGCAATGAATAGAGAGTAGGCCACAAAGCACTGTGGCCAAGGTTGATTTCTTACGCATTCGTCCACTCCTCGAACATGAAAAATCCAATCTCGCCGTTTCGCCTTCCGCAAAACTTGCAGTCAGTCCCGTGGCCATATCAGGCGCTGCCATATACCCAGCCCGGCAACCAAAGCGAGATCTGCGGAAAGAGAGTCAGCAGAAGCAGGACGACCAGAAGCGCGCCCAGGAATGGCATGACTTCCACCGTGTAATCCTCCATCGGAACGCGCATCACCTGTGAACTGATGAACATCATCTGGCCCACCGGTGGTGTGATGCCCGCAATGGTCAGATTGGTGACCAGCACGATGCCGAAATGCACCGGATCGACATTGAGCTTAACGAGAATCGGCACGAAAATCGGCGTCAGGATGATCAGCGCCGACGTGCCTTCGATCGCGGTGCCGAGGACGATCAGCAGCGCGTTGATCAACAGCAACAGAATAACCGGGTCCGTGGTCAGCGACACCAGCCACGCCGCCATCTGCGGCGGAATTCGTTCCCAAGCCAGATAGAAGCCGAAAGCGGAGGCAGCGCAGATCATCAGCATCACCGAACTCGTGTCGAGCGCGGTTTCCTTTAGCACCTTGGGCAGGTCGGCAAGCCGAAGGCCCTTGTACGCGAACACGCCGACCAAAATTGTGTAAATCACAGTGACGGCGCCAGCTTCGGTGGGGGTGAAGATGCCGTAGCGGATGCCGATGATAATGAACACCGGGATCGACAGCGCCCACAGCGCCTCACGAAACGAGCGTCCCAGTTCCGGCATTCCGGCGAACTCCTTGCGCAACGGCAAATAGCCACGCCTTTTCGCGACGATCCAGGTCACGAACATCAGTGAGGCCGCGAGCAATAGTCCGGGAACGATGCCGCCGATGAAGAGGCGCCCGATCGACACGTCGGCGATGTAGCCGTAGATGATCAATCCAATCGAGGGCGGAATCAGCGCGGTGATGATTGCCGCGCAGGAGGTGATGACGGCGGCGAAGGCGGGACTGTAGTTTGCCTTGACCATTTCCGGTCCAAGAATTTTGGACAGCATGGCGGCGTCGGCGGATGACGAAGCGGTAAGTCCCCCGAGCAGGGTAGCCAACACGGTGCACATTTGCGCCAGCGCGCCGGTCATGTGGCCAACCATGGCGTCGGCCAACGCCAGCAGGCGACGGGTGATGCCGGCCTTGTTCATGATTGCGCCGGCCAGCACGAAAAAAGGAATCGCCAGCAGCGGATAGGAATCGGTGGCGCTTACCATCTTCTGCACGAAGATGTTCAGCGGTATTTGGCCGTCGATCAAGAAAAACGAAAGCGCGCTGATGGCGATGGCGAATGCGATCGGCGTTCCCAGAGCGAACAGCACCAGCATCAGAATGCCGGGGATCCAGTCAGCCCACATGGGTTTCCCTTTCCCCTTCGATATGGCGGGCGCCGCAAACCAGCACCTCCAGGTATCGCAGCGCCATCAGCGCGAAGCAAAAAGCCACCGGACCGTATAGCCAGGTGAGCGGCAGGCGCAGCACCGGGCTTGGGTTGGACCACGCGTCGATCGCGAAGCGGGCGCCGAACCACGCCATGAAGCCGCAAAACCCCAGCACCAGCAAATGATTGAGCCAGCGCACGCCCCACTGGAGGGGCCGCGGCAGGCGCACCACCAGCATGTCGATGGAAGGATGCAGCTTGTATTTGATGCAGGCGGTGGCGCCGAAGAAAACCACCCAGGCGAACGACAGGGTCGCGACCTCGCTGGCCCATGCTGCGGGCTGCGATGTGATGTAACGGGTGATCACCCCCCAACTGACGGAGAGAACGACGCTTATGAGCGCGGCGCAGGCGACGATTTCCTCGAACTGATCGGCCACCCGCTTCCAGATGGGCACGGGCGCGCCGAGTGCTGCAACGATCGACATGGACCTCCAGACCCCGAGCGCGATGCGCGGGTCGCCGACAGGCGGGATTTTTTATTTGCGCAGCGCGCTCATCACGGTAGCGTGCAAGCC
>JALYOK010000378.1 GCA_030856925.1 Pseudomonadota bacterium | reverse complement strand
GCGTAATAGCCATTTCATTCATCGCAAAATTATACACCCATCGCCGTCGGATTCATCCGTCGGATTGGCTAGGTCACCTCGCCGTTACACGATGAGCGCGCGGCGTTTGACATGATTTTGTTAACTGCCTATAGTTACATCGTGGGCAAAACCGACAAACTGCTGGAAAAAGCACGCGATCATCCGGGCGCCCTGGCGTTTGCCGAATTCGAGACATTGCTGGCGCGTTTGGGTTGGCGCTTTGATCGACAGTCCGGTTCCCATCGAATTTGGATTTCTCCTCAAGGGAAGCGTTTGCCCATTCAAGCGCGTCAGGGGGAAGCGAAAGCTTACCAGGTTAAACAGTGGTTACGGATACACGACGATGAAACGCATGAAATTGACTGATGAGTTTGACGGTTACACAGTCAATCTTCTGTTGGACGATGACAGCGATTGGCTTGCCCATCTGGTGGAATTGCCGCACGTGTCGGCCTTCGCCACCAGCCCACAGAAAGCACTAAGCGAACTTAAGATCGTCTGGGAAGCAGTGAAAGCTTCCTACGTTGAACGTCAAGAGCCGATCCCGGTGGCGCCCGCACGCAGACGCTATTCCGGCGCGTTCAATGTCCGCGTGGCCCGCGAAGTCCACCGTCAACTTGTGATCAAAGCGGCGCAGGAGGGTGTGAGCCTGAATGCGCTCGTGAGCAAAGTGCTGGCGGAGAAGATGAGTCGTTAGGTTGTTGCTTTCTTCATGAAGTTATTCTTTCTTGATAAGACCTTGTTGGAGTTGAGTAGCCTGCTTTCTTCCGATGTGCGTATCTTCTTCACCACGCTGTCGTCATCCTCGCGCAGGGTAATGGTGTTGTTGTATGACTTCGACATCTTCTGGCCGTCGAGGCCCGGCATGCGCGATGCTTCCGTCAGGGCCGTGGGGCGGAAAAGCACAGCGCCTTCCGTCGTATGCTGACATTGGCTCGGGTAGAATCCTCGCATCCCCGACTACCGCCGCAATCGCGTTCCGGATGGATCGCATTTCTTCACAGTTAATCTGCGGGAACGTAAGAGTCGCTTGTTCGTCGACGAGATCGAGGCATTGCGCGCGGCGGTGCGAAAGGTTCGAGCGGCACGTCCGTTTCATATCGATTGCTGGGTCGTGTTGCCCGATCACATGAATTGCATATGGACATTGTCGGCGGGCGAGGTCGACTACCCGTCGCGTCGGAAAGCGATCAAAATCGCGTTTTCGCATCCCGCGTCGGGGTCTTGCATCAACACATCAAGCATTCGCGTCCTCAGCATCAAACCCCCGCATCGGTCGGCGGTCCGTCGAATAAATGTACCGCAAACTTTCGACCCGATGGCCAATACATATAAGTATGGAAGATGCCCGCATGCGCGCTCCGCACGATGCGCTTGCGGTCATTTTCCGAACACGTCGGAGTGCGTGCCGGTTCGCTCAAAACAAACCGCGTCGCCGTCCACGCGGTAAATCAGCACCCAGTCCGGTTCGATATGAAGGTCGCGGCTCGCCTTCCATTCACCTTTCAGCGGGTGGTCGCTAAGCTCGCGGGGAAGAGATACTCCGGTCAACAACAATCCGATAACGGTGCGCAACTTGCTCATGTCCTTGCCGCGCTTTTCAACCAGCTTGACGTCGCGTTTGAACTGCCCGGTAAAGCTCGGCGAACGCCTCAAATGCCCAATTGCTTGAACAAGTCGGACGCACTAGAAGCATGAAACACGTCTTCACTTTTTCGGCTCTTGCGAAGGGTTTCAGCAGTCAACGCATTGGGCGTTTCGCTGTCAGCAATGTAAAGGCGCATCAGGTCACGGATGATCTGAGCCGCGGGGCGATGGCGATCAGCCGCGACGGCCATGAACCGGTCCCGTAACTCCGGTTCCATCTTTATCGACATTTGCACTTCTTTAGTCATGCTGCGCCTCACTATGGGGTTGTAAATGCCTTGATTTTATAAGGTATCCGATAGGTATGCAATGAATACCTATCGGATATCAAAACTTTATTCCCAAAACGACCTTCTTCGCGCGCACGCGGCAGTCACAACCGGGAGCATCGCTGGATGCGGCTCTCCTGGCATGTTTTTCGCGACTGTTGAACAGCTACGCACGGAGGAATTGGCAGCCTAATAGAGAACTTAAAGGTCTGCACCGATGTAAATATCGCAAGTATCGCATCCAAACTCAATCGCCCTAGGAGGCAATACTGGTGCGGCGCTCCGAGCACACGGTGGCAGGTACCAATGGCCCGAGGTCAGCGGCCAGCGTAGGGCAACCCGTATCCCTGCGGGTTATGGCGACTAGCTATATCCTAAGCCCATGGCGTCGCGCACATCGCGCATCGTATCTTGCGCGAGGCGCCGGGCTTTTTCGCAGCCGTCGGCGATGATGTTTCTCACCAGGGTGCGGTCCTCCAAGTACACTTTCGCCCGCTCGCGCATCGGCGCAAGTTCGTCGAGCACGCCTTCGATCACCGGCTGCTTGCAGTCGAGGCAACCGATGCCGGCAGTGGTGCAGCCGTTGCGCACCCATTCCTTGGTGGATTCCGAGGAATAGACCTGATGCAACTGCCACACCGGACATTTCTCCGGATCGCCGGGGTCGTTGCGGCGCACTCGCGCCGGATCCGTGGGCATTGTGCGTATCTTCTTCACCACGCTGTCGTCATCCTCGCGCAGGGTAATGGTGTTGTTGTATGACTTGGACATCTTCTGGCCGTCGAGGCCCGGCATGCGCGATGCTTCCGTCAGCAATGCGGCCGGCTCCGCCAGGATCATCTTGCCGCCGCCCTCAAGATAACCGAACAATCGCTCGCGATCGATCATGGCCAGATTCTGCGTCTCCTGCAGCAAAGCCTTCCCACCTTCGAGCGCCGCCTCATCGCCTTGTTGTTGTAACTTGTTGCGAAATTCTTGATACAGCCGCGCCCGTTTGCTGCCCAACTTCTTGACGGCTGCTAGCGCTTTTTCCTCGAAGCCCGGCTCACGCCCGAACAGATGATTGAAGCGCCGCGCCACTTCCCGCGTCAATTCCACGTGCGGCACCTGATCCTCGCCAACCGGCACCTGATTGGCGCGATAGATCAATATGTCCGCGCTCTGTAATAGCGGATAGCCCAAAAATCCGTAGGTGCTAAGGTCCTTTTCGCTCAGTTTTTCCTGCTGGTCTTTGTAGGTCGGCACCCGTTCGAGCCATCCGACCGGCGTCATCATCGACAGCAATAAATGCAATTCGGCATGCTCCGGCACTTTCGATTGGATGAACAGCGTCGCCTGCGCCGGATCTACACCGGCCGCGAGCCAATCGATCACCATGTCCCAAACGTTGTCTTCGATGATCTCCGGGGTATCGTAGTGGGTCGTAAGCGCATGCCAGTCGGCAACGAAAAACAAACACTCGTATTCATGTTGCAGCTTGACCCAATTTTTTAGCACGCCGTGATAGTGGCCAAGGTGCAGCGCTCCCGTGGGACGCATACCGGAAAGAACGCGATCAGCGTACATCAATACTCCGATTAACGATCAAAACTAACGAACCTATGGCAAAGCAAACAGACTCGCTACGCCTTTTATCACGCCGTTCACCAGCGGCCTCACGATCGGACTGAGCACGCCGGTAAATAGCAACAAGGCGATCACAATCAAACCGTAGGGCTCGACGCGCGACAGCAGGTTCGCGTAATACCGAGGCAACAGGCTCATTGCGACACGACCACCGTCTAACGGCGGCAGCGGCAGCAAATTGAACACCATTAAGATGGCGTTGATAAAAATACCGGCGCTGCTCATCAAGCGCAGCGGCAAGGCGTAGCTTGCCTCGCCCATTAAGACCGAAATTTTCGCGAGAATTGCCCAGCCGATCATCATCAATAAGTTTGCAGCCGGTCCGGCCGCGGCAACGAACAACATATCTCGCTTTGGATTGCGCAGGGCGTTAAAGTTAATTGGGACCGGCTTCGCCCAGCCGAATAAAAAGCCGCCGGGTAGGAGCAACATGATGAGCGGCAAAATCACGGTCCCGAACGGATCGATATGCGGGATAGGGTTCACCGTGACGCGCCCCAACATATAGGCAGTGTTGTCGCCGAATAATCGGGCTACATAACCATGAGCTGCTTCGTGCACAGTGATCGCGAATATGACCGGTATGGCGAATATTGCAATCTTGGGAATAATCGAATAAAAATCCATTAACTATGCTTTCGCTGCCTCCAGACCAAAAGAATCCACCTTGCCCTTGCCCATTCGCACCAGTATCGGCCTATCGCCGCTCAAGTCGATAACCGTGGTGGGCTCCGGGCTTAAATGTCCGCCATCGATGACGAGGTCCACCTGATGCTCGAGTCGCTCTCGGATATCGAACGCGTCGGTGAGCGGCTCACTTTCGCCCGCCAGAATCAGCGTTGTGCTGAGCAATGGTTCGTTGAGTTCTTTCAACAATGCTTGCGCAACGCTGTGGTCCGGCACCCGCAAACCTATGGTGCTGCGCTTGGGATGAGACAACCGCCGCGGCACCTCGCGCGTCGCGCGCATAATGAACGTGTAGCTTCCGGGCGTGTGGGCGCGCAAAAATCGGTATTGTACGTTATCCACGCGGGCAAATTTCGCGATCTCCGATAAATCACGGCACACCAGGGTGAGATGATGGTGCTCGTCAACCTCTCTGATGC
>JALYOK010000368.1 GCA_030856925.1 Pseudomonadota bacterium | reverse complement strand
ACTCGCGCAGCACTTTGCCGACGAGTTCCTGTGCTCGCGCGTCGTTCTCGCCCCACAGGGTGACTTCAACCAGGGTGCCGAAAACGTAACTTTGCTGGCGATAGATCGGCTCCTTGGTGCACGCTGCGAACGTGAACATTGCAAGCAAAAGGACATGGCACAGACGAAGCCTATGGCTAACGCCACCGAAAACCGCCGGGCTCAGGCGATCCACTCTATGAGTTCGAAACGTTTGTTGCCCGGCAGCCGAAACGCCGAGAAATCCCGTTCATCGAGCGTGAGAATACGCTTACAATTCACCTCGCCCGCCAGCCACACCAACGCGCAGTCGACGAAGTCCGGATCGAGATTTTGATAACGGGTTATTATCGCCCCGATCTGAGCGTACGCCGGCAGCGGGATGTCGACCAGCTCGATGCCGCCGCGTGCGACCCAGTCCAACAGTGCACGCCGGCCCTTTGGGCTCAAAAAAAAGCATGTCTCAACGATAACGCCGTGAATGGTAATGAGCGGCGCTTGATTCGCGGCGACGAAAGCGACCGCCGCACCGTGCGTCGTCTCGCGCGGGTTGAACAGCGCGACGACGAAGCCGCTATCGGCGACGACCGCCCGATCGAACGACGGCACGTAGGTTTTCTTTTGAATAGGGCAGGTCGCGCTTCGCCGGCGTGTCGTCGGCGTTGAACAACTCCTTACCGAGCTCATAAGCAGTTGCCGTAGAGCGCGTCTGCCCTAATAAAATATCGAGCGCCTCTTTCACTGCGGCACTCTTGGAAACTTTATGGCTCTCGCAATATTCAGCAAGTTCTTGCTCTACTCGAATAGAAAGTCGGACGGTGAGGGTCACGGTTGTAAATGTGTATTACTTAGATATTAGCATTGTAATACGACACATTCGGGCCGTCAATTGCGCGCCGTTGCCAACTGGCGCCGTCAGGAAGACCGGGAGTAGCGCCGCTCTAACGCGTCGACCATCAATGCCGCGGAATTGAATCCCGTCTGATCTTCGATCTCGCGCATGCAAGTGGGGCTCGTGACATTCAGTTCCGTCAAATAATCGCCGATGATATCGAGCCCAACCAGCAACAAACCGTCCGCTTTGAGTTGCGGCCCAAGGGCCTCGGCGATTTCGCGGTCGCGTTTCGATAGCGGCTGGGCCACACCGGTGCCGCCGCGCGCCAGGTTGCCGCGAGTCTCGCCCGCTTTTGGAATGCGCGCGAGTGAGTAGGGTACCGGCTCGCCGTCGATGACAAGCACACGTTTGTCGCCCTTCGCAATCTCCGCAATGCGACGCTGCGCCATAATCGTGCGCGCGCCTTCTTGCATCAGGGTCTCGATGATGGCGTTGAGATTCGGCTCCGCAGGAGAAACGCGAAAGATACCCGTACCACCCATGCCGTCCAGGGGCTTCAAGATGCAATCGCCGTATTCCTGGACGAAATGCCGCACCTCGTCCGCGTTGCGCGCGACCAAGGTTGGCGTGATAAATTCGGGAAACTTGGCGATGGCGAGTTTCTCGTTGTAATCGCGAAGGGAGCGCGGGTTATTGACGACGCGTGCGCCCTGTTGTTCCGCCAACTCCAGCAAGTACGTGCTGTAAACATACTCCATGTCGAACGGCGGATCTTTACGCATCAACACCACGCCGAAATCGTTAAGCCGCGCCGGCTGAAACTCGCTGGCTTGATACCAATCGTGGGCATTGTCCTTGAGCGTAAGCGCCCGCGCGTGCCCACTCACCGTCCCATCGCGAAGAAACACATCGCCTTGCATCAACGCGTAAACGCCGTGACCGCGCTTCGCCGCCTCGCGCATGATCGCGTAGGTCGTGTCTTTGTAAGTCTTGATCTCGTCGAGCGGGTCGAGGATGACGGCGATTTTCATAGCGTCGCTTCGGTTTCGAACACCGCAGTCGGATTGTTAAATCCCGCCGGGAATAAATTCGTATCGACCAGCGCGAGTTTGAAGCCGCTGTTGCGTAAATCGACGGAAGAATAAATTGGCGCGGTATGCTCGATGGATTGCAAGCAAAACCAACGCTCGATGGCGGGCGTGGCATCGAGAATGTGTTTTTCGATTTCGGCTAGCGGACCTGTGAGCGCAGTAGTGAGGTGCGGAACCATTAAGGAACCTTAATTGCCTTTTCTTAGGACGATTATTGTAACCGAACGTGACGTTATCTCGCGTTTTTGGGTCACCCTCTTCCAATGGAAACCAAATCGTACTAAAATAGTCCTAATTAACGGAGAACTCCATGCTGCGCATGAGCAAGTTGGCAGATTACGGCACGGTTTTGATGACTTATCTCGCTCGCAACCCGAACGGCATTCACGCCGCCAACGAAATCGCGGACGAGGTGTCTGTGGCCTTGCCGACGACCAGCAAGCTGTTGAAGATGTTAGCGCGCGCGGGCTTGGTGACCTCGACCCGGGGCACCCACGGAGGTTATTTTCTGGCGCGTCCGGCGAGCGAGATCTCCATCGCCGACGTGATCGCCGCGTTGGATGGCCCGATCGGTTTGACGGAATGCGCCAGCCTGCCGGGCGTCTGCGAACAGGAAAGCGGCTGCACCGTGC
>JALYOK010000332.1 GCA_030856925.1 Pseudomonadota bacterium | reverse complement strand
TGAATTGATAAAATCCATGGGCGCGCCCGTAGCGCTGAAGGACATCGGCATGCAAGAATCGGATCTCGACAAAGCGGCGGAGATCGCAACTAAGAATCCTTACTACAATCCAAGGCCGATCGAGCTTGGCCCCATAAGAAAATTGCTCGACGACGCTTTCTTCGGCCGGCGACCGAGTTGATCGCCGCGTTAGACTAACGGACACTACCCATAACACTTTGATCAAATAACGAGGAGCGAACCATGCAAGACAAGCAATCTAAAGACCCGATCGTGATCGACCTCAATGCATCGCGCCGGGCCTGGTGTATGGATTGCTGCGTTCCCGGTTCGGCCTCGCGCTCACCGCGATCCGCGACAGCGAAGTCGCGGCGGAAAGCCAAGGCATCGATGTGAAATCGACGAAACTCATTGTATATGTGCTTGCGAGTTTTGGCGCCGGATTGGCGGGTGCGTTGTACTATCTCAGCAATCTACGCATCTCCCCGGACGTGGCATTCGGCGTGAACTGGACGGCGTTCACGATCTTCATCGTACTCATCGGCGGCATCGGCGCCATCGAAGGGCCAATCCTGGGCGCACTGATTTTTTGGTTCTTGAATAAGTTTTTCTCCGACTACGGCAGTTGGTATCTGATCGGGTTAGGATTGCTGGCAATCGTGATCGTGGTGAAACTACGCCGGTCTGTGGGGCGCGATATCGAAGCGGTTTAATTTGCATTTGTTTCCCGTGCAAAGACGATTGAAATACGTGAAGGGTGAAAAGGGGTAATCATGTCTGAAGCCTATATCTGCGATGCAATCCGTACTCCATTCGGCCGCTACGGCGGTGCGCTGTCATCTGTCCGCACCGACGATCTCGCCGCGCTGCCGATCAAGGCGTTGATGGAACGCAATCCACAAGTCGATTGGAAAATGGTCGATGACGTGATCTACGGTTGCGCCAACCAGGCGGGCGAAGATAATCGCAACGTCGCGCACATGGCGTCGTTATTGGCGGGCATGCCGGTCGATGTGCCCGGCGTCACCGTGAACCGTCTGTGTGGATCTAGCATGGAAGCCACCGGCACCGCCGCGCGCGCGATCAAATCGGGAGAAACTGACCTGATGATCGCCGGCGGCGTGGAGAGCATGTCGCGCGCGCCGTTCGTGTTGGCGAAGGCCGATAGCGCGTTCTCGCGCGCCGCCAAGATCGAGGACACCACCATCGGCTGGCGCTTCATCAATCCGCTGATGAAAAAAATGTACGGGGTGGACTCCATGCCGGAGACCGCGGAAAACGTCGCCGTGGATTTCAAAATCAGCCGCGCCGATCAAGATGCGTTCGCATTGCGCAGCCAACAGCGCTACGCCGCCGCATTCAAAGAAGGCTTTTTCAAGAACGAGATTGCGCCCGTCACTGTGCCGCAGAGAAAAGGCGATCCGCTAGTCGTCGATAAAGACGAGCATCCGCGCGAGACGAGTCTCGAATCGTTGGCGAAACTGAAGGGCGTGGTCAGAGAAGACGGCACCGTCACCGCAGGTAACGCGTCCGGCGTCAACGACGGCGCATGCGCCCTGCTGCTCGCGTCCGAAACCGCGATTAAGCAGCACGGCCTTGTGCCGAAGGCCCGCATCCTCGCCATGGGCATCGAGGGTGTGCCGCCGCGCATCATGGGCTTCGGCCCGGCGCCCGCCATGCGCAAAGTGTTGGAGAAGGCCGGCCTTAAACTCGGGCAGATGGACGTCATCGAACTTAACGAAGCCTTCGCTGCGCAAGGCTTGGCGGTGACGCGCGATCACGGTCTGCCCGACGATCCCATCCACGTCAATCCGAATGGCGGCGCGATCGCCATCGGCCATCCCCTCGGCGCCTCCGGCGCGCGCCTGATCGCGACGGCCATGTATCAATTGCAGCGCATTCAAGGCCGCTACGCACTGTGTACGATGTGCATCGGTGTCGGGGAGGGGATTGCGGTGGTTATCGAACGCATAGTTGCTACCAGCGAGCCGCCCGTCCGCCCCAGCCAAAGTTAGGCACCAACTCGGAATAGCGTTCGCGGCTCGAGGGCCACGAACGCTGAC
>JALYOK010000306.1 GCA_030856925.1 Pseudomonadota bacterium | reverse complement strand
CAGCGCCGGCGTACGTTGCGCAGCAAGACGCCTGGCGGCGTGCGCCAGGAGTTCCATGGGTGGGTGTTGGCGCACTACGCCGTGTGCTGGCTCATGCACCAGGCGGCCAGTGCACATTGAACTGGTCCCCTTTCAACGGACGCCACGAAGCACGAAGAGCGTTGTCCACGGCCGGTCGGTTCGGTCGCTTGCGACGAACCGGGAACCGGCCGGCGGTGGGCAACGCGGCGTACATCATTGCGATGTTTCTTTCGTTACCTGATTCATTTCGGCGCGCCAGCGCCGCTCGAATTCAGCCGGTGATAAGTTTCCCAATGCCGAATGACGACGTTCGGTATTGTAGTAGCCAATGTATTCAACAATGGCCCGCTCGGCCTCGGCCCGAGTTTTGAAGTGCTCGTCGTTCACGCATTCTACCTTGACGGTACCGTTGGCCGATTCCATCGGTGCATTATCCCAACAGTCACCTTTACGACTCATTGAAACGGTGATGCCGCGCGCTTTGAGCACGCCGCTGTAATCGTTGGCCGCATATTGCGAACCGCGATCGGAGTGGTGCACCAGACCCGCATCGGGGTCTCGCCAACCCAACGCGACCCACAGTGCGGCCAACGTCAGTTCCTGCGGCATCGTATCGCTCATGGCCCAGCCAACGATCTTACGCGCGAATAGATCCAGCACCAAGGCGACAAAGAGCCAGCCTTCGTCGGTCGGTACATAGGTCAGGTCTGCTAGCCACTTTTGATTTGGCGCGTCGGCTACAAAGTCGCGTTTAAGCACGTTCGGCGCCACCGGGTGCGCATGCTTCGAATCGGTGGTCACGATACGGAACTTGCGCCGCTTGCGTGAATTCAAGTCATGCGCGCGCATGAGCCGACCAATCCGCTTTTGATTAACGGGGCGACCCAATTCCTCGCTCATTTCTGGGGTCATGCGCCGCCGCCCATAACAGCCCCGGTGCTTGCGTTGCGCGCACTGCATACGCTTCACGATCTGCGTATTGGCCACCGTGCGCATTGACGGCCCGCGCCCACGGGCATCGTGTAGCCCGCTTCGCGATACCGACAACAGCTCACACATCATCGTCACCGAATAGGAATCGACATTCGCTTCAATCCAGGCGTACCTCATATCGACTCCTTGGCAAAGTACGCCGCCGCTTTTTTCAATATGTCTTTCTCCACACGCAGCCGAGCGTTCTCTTGCCGCAACCGAGCCACCTCGACCTCTAAGTCCGACACCGGCTTGACAGGCTGCCGTTTTAACATCGCCTGACCATGCCGTGCTCGATAAACCCAGTTCGCCAGCGTCTTCGGTGACATTTCCAACGACCGCGCCACCGACGGCATGCTGCGTCCACCTCCCGTTACCTGCTTGATCGCCGCTTCACGAAACTCCACCGTGTACTTCCGATCCCTTCCTACTTTCATAGCTCACCTCCACAAGGTCAAATTAACACACCTCGTGGCGTCCGTTTTTTGGGGACCAGATCAGTCAAACTGACCCATCAATGGCCCCCTCAGCGTAGAGTATGATTGCGCATAGAACAATTACCTTGGGAGAAGGCAGTGTTCGCATGGCTGGCGGAGTTGTCGTCGCGAGAGCGCAAGACCCTGATCGCCACCTTCGGCGGCTGGGCGGTGGATGCCATCGATGTCATGGTGTACATCTACGTCATCCCTACGCTAATCGTCGTGTGGGGAATGACCAAAACGCAAGCTGGTTTCATCATCACCGTCACCGTGTTGGCATCGGCCATTGGCGGCTGGTTGGCGGGCATTCTGGCCGACAAATATGGGCGCGTGCGGATTCTTCAGCTCACGGTGCTATGGTTCGCATTCTTTACGTTCTTGTGCGGCTTTACCACGTCGTACGAGCAGTTGTTGGTGACGCGTGCGCTACAAGGGCTTGGTTTCGGTGGCGAGTGGGCGGTAGGCGCCGTGCTCATCGGTGAAATGATCCGACCCGAGCATCGCGGTAAAGCAGTTGGAACCATGCAAAGCGGATGGGCGGTAGGCTGGGGTGCGGCAAACATTCTTTACGTCGTGTTGTACCAACTGTTACCTGAAGTGCTGGCCTGGCGTGCGATGTTCTGGGTTGGAATTCTGCCGGCATTGCTGGTGTTTTACATCCGCAAAAACGTCAAGGAACCAGAGGTATTCAGCGCAACTAAGGATAAAGTCGCCGAACGCGGCGGACATTTCC
>JALYOK010000295.1 GCA_030856925.1 Pseudomonadota bacterium | reverse complement strand
TTACTACCTTGCCGGACAATCGGGGATATTGCGCGCTGGCTCCGTAATCGTGGGCATCTTGTTAGGACTGACGGTTGCGTGGCTTTCCGAGCCTGGCAAGCAATTCGTCGGATTCGCTCAAGAATCCTGGATCGAAGCGAAAAAAGTTGTTTGGCCGACACGCAAGGAAACTATTCAAACGACCATGATCGTGTTTGCGTTTGTCGTGGTGATGGCCATTTTCCTGTGGGGAATCGATTGGATTCTCTGGGAACTGTCGAGATTGTTCGTGGGCGGAGCTAGATGATGACCATGCGCTGGTACGTCGTTCACGCCTATTCGGGCTTCGAAAAAAGCGTTCAGAAGAATCTCTTGGATCGGATTCAGCGTTCCGGAATGCAGGATAAGTTCGGCCAAATTCTAGTGCCGGTGGAAGAAGTCGTCGAAATGAAATTGGGCCAAAAGAGCATTTCCGAGCGTAAGTTTTTCCCCGGTTATTTGCTGGTGCAAATGGAAATGACCGACGAGAGCTGGCATCTGGTCAAAAGCACGGCCAAGGTGACAGGTTTTGTCGGCGGCACGTCGACTAAACCCACTCCCATCAGTGAGAAAGAAGTGCAGAACATCCTCCGGCAGGTTCAGGAAGGTGTGGAAAAGCCGAAACCCAAGGTGCTGTTCGAAGTGGGCGAGGCGGTGCGCGTCACCGAGGGACCGTTCACGGACTTCCATGGCAACGTCGAAGAAGTGAATTACGACAAGAGCAAGCTGCGCGTATCCGTGTTGATTTTCGGCCGGTCAACGCCGGTAGAATTGGATTTTGGGCAGGTGGAGAAGGCGTAGTTTTACGGCGTGAAAAGTGAAGAGTGAAAAGTTAAGTCTGCGGACTTTTCACCTCTCACTTTTCACCTCATTAAGGGCAGAGACAGCCAGTCTCGTTACGACCCACTTTATAGGAGTTAAATTATGGCAAAGAAAGTCGTCGCGTACATAAAGTTACAAGTCCCGGCCGGTAAAGCGAATCCGAGCCCGCCTATCGGCCCCGCGCTGGGTCAGCGCGGTCTCAACATCATGGAATTCTGTAAGTCGTTCAATGCTCAAACGCAGGGCGTCGAAGTGGGCCTACCGATTCCTGTGGTCATCACTGCGTATGCGGACAAGAGCTTTACGTTCGTGATGAAGACGCCGCCCGCCACCATTCTTATCAAGAAGGCCGCGAAGATTGATAAAGGCAGCGCTAAGCCGCACACCGATAAAGTCGGCAAGATCACCCGCGATCAAGCGGAACAAATTGCCAAAACAAAAATGCCCGATTTGACGGCGGCCGATATGGATGCAGCGGTGCGGACCATCGCCGGTAGCGCGCGCAGCATGGGTATCGAAGTGGAGGGTGTGAAATGAGTAAGCTTTCGAAACGTTTACAGACATTGCAAAAGGCCGTCGATCGCAGCAAGACCTATGGGATCGGTGAGGCCATAGATTTAGCCAAGAAAACCGCAACCGCCAAGTTTGACGAGTCGATTGACGTCGCCATCAATTTGGGTATCGACGCCAAGAAATCGGACCAATCCGTTCGCGGCGCCGTCGTGCTTCCGCGCGGCACCGGCAAGACCATGCGCGTGGCGGTGTTCGCCCAGGGTGCGAATGCCAAGGCCGCCCAGGACGCCGGTGCTGACATCGTCGGCTTCGAAGATCTGGCGGAAAAGATCAAAGGCGGATTCATGGATTTCGACGTTGTGATCGCCAGTCCCGACGCCATGCGGGTTGTCGGCCCCCTTGGCCAGATCCTCGGTCCGCGGGGTTTGATGCCGAACCCGAAAGTCGGCACCGTAACGGCTAACGTCGCCGAAGGCGTTAAGAACGCCAAAGCCGGTCAAGTGCAATACCGCGCCGATAAGGCCGGCATCGTCCAATGCACCATCGGCCGCGCGTCATTCCCGGTCGACGCGCTCCAGGAAAATCTCTCGGCCTTGATCGCCGCGGTGAACAAAGCCAAACCCGCTACGTCAAAAGGAATCTATTTACGAAAAGTCTGCCTGTCCAGCACCATGGGTGCGGGCATACGGGTCGATCACGCAAGCCTGACGTCAACGACTCAGGCGTAAGGAGTTTGGGCTGCCGATTGGCCGCTGTTCGGGTTGTTCGGTAGGTTATCCGAGACCGTTGGCGCCTTTTGGGTGAAATGTGAAGGGTGAAAAGTGAAGGTGAAGCAGTGCTCTTTTCCCGGACGCGCTACATCCAAGGGCTTAATTAGCGAATAGTCCGCGCAAATGTCGAAGTGATAGTGCTTCACCCGTTTGCCGGATCGTTTGGAACCAACGCAGATGGCGTACCCCACGCAAACATGGCATCGAGTTGTAACTGTTACGCAGTTTTAATGAGGTTTCCTGAATGCAAGGTCGCTATTCGAAAAGAAGCGAGCGTAAGCTCGGTTCCTTAATTTTGGAAGGAGAAGGACCTTGAGTCTTAATTTGCAACAAAAGCAAGCGGTAGTCGCCGAAATCTCCGTCAAGGTCAAGTCAGCGCAAGCTATCGTCCTTGCGGAGTATCGCGGCATCACCGTCGGCGGTATGACGCAGCTTCGCGCCAAAGCACGGGCGTCCAACGTTTACCTGCGCGTGTTGAAGAACACCCTGGCCAAACGTGCGGTCGCCGAAACACCGTTCGCGGGTTTATCCGATCAGATGGTCGGGCCGCTCGCCTACGGTATATCGGACGATCCGGTAGCGGTCGCTAAAGTGCTGAGTGACTTCGCCAAAGCGAATGACAAGTTTGTAGTCAAGGCCGGGGCGATGGCTAATTTCTTGATGTCTTCGAAAGATGTCGCGAATCTCGCCAACATGCCGAGCCGCGAAACACTCATCGCGAAGTTGATGGGCACGATGCAAGCGCCGATCGCCAAGTTTGTCCAGACATTGAACGAAGTTCCGGCCAAATTTGTGCGTACTCTCGCCGCTGTGCGCGATCAGAAGCAATCCGCCTAGTTTATCGAAGAACTATTTAATTCATTCAGGAGTCTATGATGTCGTTATCCAATGTTGAAATCCTTGACGCAATCGCGGCCAAGTCCGTACTCGAAGTCTCCGAACTCATCAAGATGATGGAAGAAAAGTTCGGTGTCTCCGCCGCTGCCACCGCAGTCGCCGCGGCTTCTCCTGCCGGTGGCGCCGCTGCTGCGCCCGTCGCGGAAGAGCAAACCGAATTCGCCGTGATCTTGACCGGCGCCGGCGATAACAAGGTGAACACCATCAAAATCGTTCGCCAAATCACCGGCCTCGGCTTAAAGGAAGCAAAAGATTTGGTCGATGGCGCACCGAAGGCCGTCAAAGAAGGCGTTTCCAAGGCGGACGCCGATGCGGTCGCGAAACAGCTGATCGAGGGTGGCGCGACTGCCGAAGTCAAGTAAGCAAGTAAGTGCCAGTAACTATTGCCGGCAGGCTGGTGTTTTGCGCATCAGCCTGTTGGTGTTTTGGATGTTGCAGAAAATTTGTAATACCGTCGTGATGCGCCTAGGAGTGGTATCTGGTTCAATACGTTGTCGTAGTCGCATCCCTGCACCGAGTGAGATCGCGTATCTTGCTTTCTGAGTTGGTTAATTCTTCAACGGAGTCTTCATGAGCTATTCATTTACCGAGAAAAAACGCATACGCAAGAGCTTCGCCAAGCGCGCCAGTGTGCTCGAAGTGCCATTTCTTCTCGCGACCCAGCTCGATTCCTTCACTGAGTTTCTGCAAGCTGGAATTCCCCCTCTAGACCGCGCCAATAAAGGTTTGCAGTCCGCATTCACGTCCGTATTTCCGATTTCCAGCCATAGCGGTAACGCCCGTTTGGAATTTGTAAGTTACATGCTCGGCGTGCCTCCGTTCGATATGCTGGAATGTCAGCAACGAGGGTTGACCTATGCCTCGCCATTGCGCGCTAAGGTCCGGCTGACCATTATGGACAAAGAAGCATCGAAACCGACCATTAAGGAAGTCAAAGAACAAGAGGTCTACATGGGCGAGATTCCACTCATGACGTCGACCGGTTCCTTCATCATCAACGGCACCGAGCGGGTGATTGTGTCCCAGTTGCATCGCAGCCCTGGTGTGTTTTTCGAGCACGATCGGGGCAAAACTCACTCGTCCGGCAAGCTGCTGTTTTCCGCGCGGGTCATACCTTATCGCGGTTCCTGGCTAGATTTCGAATTCGACCCAAAAGACTATCTCTATTTCCGCGTCGATCGCCGTCGCAAAATGCCGGTTAGCGTGTTGCTGCGTGCATTGGGCTACACGCCGGAGCAAATTTTGGCCCAGTTTTTCGTGACCGATACGTTTCATTTCAGTAAGAAGGGTATTGAGTTCGAAGTGGTGCCGGAACGTATGCGCGGCGAGATCGCCAAGTTCGACATTTCTAATAAGGCAGGCAAACTCATTGTTCAAAAGGACAAGCGCATTACGGTCAAGCATATCCGTGAAATGGAGCAAGCGGGACTGAAGAAGTTAGAGGTGATGGAAGACTTTCTTTTGGGACGTGTCGTTGCACATAACGTCATCGATAAAGATACAGGCGAGATACTGCTGGCGGCCAACGACGAAATCACCGAAACCAACCTCGTGAAAATGATTCACGCCGCTGTAACCGATATCAAGACTATTTACACTAACGATCTGGATCAAGGCCCTTATATTTCTCAAACCCTGCGCGTGGATGATTGTGCGGATCAGAATGCAGCGCGCGTTGTCATCTATCGGATGATGCGCCCCGGTGAACCGCCGACCGAAGAGGCGGTGAAGGCTCTATTCGGGGGGTTGTTCTTCAGCGAGGATCGCTACGATTTGTCTGCCGTGGGACGGATGAAATTCAATCGCCGTGTCGGTCGCGTGGAATTGACTGGTACCGGCACATTGTCGAACGAAGACATCATTGCGGTTATTAAGATCTTGGTGGAGTTGCGCAATGGCCGCGGCGAGGTTGACGATATCGATCACCTCGGCAATCGCCGTGTTCGCTCCGTAGGCGAGTTGGCGGAGAACCAGTTCCGCGCCGGTTTAGTCCGCGTCGAGCGTGCCGTGAAGGAACGGCTGTCTCAGGCCGAGTCGGACAATTTGATGCCGCACGACTTGATCAATGCGAAACCCATTTCTGCGGCGATCAAGGAGTTTTTCGGTTCGAGCCAATTGTCCCAGTTTATGGATCAAACCAATCCGCTTTCCGAGATTACCCACAAGCGCCGCGTTTCTGCGTTAGGCCCAGGAGGGTTGACCCGCGAACGCGCAGGTTTCGAGGTGCGTGACGTGCATCCGACCCACTATGGCCGGGTTTGCCCGATCGAAACACCGGAGGGCCCAAATATCGGCTTGATTAATTCCTTGGCGCTGTACGCGCGCACGAATGAATTTGGATTTTTGGAAACGCCTTATCGCAAGATCAAGAACAGCAAGGTAACCAAAGAAATCGAATTCCTGTCGGCGATCGAGGAAAGCAATCACGTGATTGCCCAAGCCAACGCGCAACTCGACAAGTCCGGCGCGTTCGCCGATGAGTTTGTGTCCTGCCGGCACAAGAATGAATTTACGTTGATGCCGCCAGATCGCATCACTCACATCGACGTGGCGCCGGCGCAGATTGTGTCGGTTGCCGCATCGCTGATTCCGTTTCTGGAGCACGACGACGCCAACCGCGCATTGATGGGCTCCAACATGCAACGCCAGGCTGTTCCTTGTTTACGGGCCGAGAAGTCATTGGTCGGCACGGGTATCGAGCGGACAGTGGCGTTGGATTCGGGTACGGTCGTCTGCGCCCGTCGCGGCGGCGTGGTGGACTACGTCGATGCCTCCCGTATCGTGGTGCGGGTAAATGATGCCGAAACTCAAGCGGGTGAAGTGGGTGTTGATATTTACAACCTCACTAAATATACCCGTTCGAACCAAAACACCAACATTAATCAGCGTCCTGTGGTTAAAATCGGCGACCTGCTGCGCCGTGACGATGTAATCGCCGACGGCGCGTCCACGGACATCGGCGAGTTGGCGCTCGGTCAAAACTTGCTGGTGGCGTTCATGCCGTGGAACGGGTTTAACTTCGAAGACTCGATTCTGATCTCCGAGCGCATCGTCGCCGATGATCGCTACACCTCAATCCACATCGAAGAACTATCGGTTGTTGCGCGCGATACTAAACTCGGTCCGGAGGAAATCACCCGTGACATTTCCAACCTATCCGAGCGCATGCTGGGTCGTCTCGATGAGTCCGGCATTATCTATATCGGTGCGGAAGTCGAAGCGGCCGACGTGCTGGTCGGCAAGGTTACGCCGAAGGGTGAGACACAGCTTACCCCGGAAGAAAAATTACTTCGCGCAATCTTCGGCGAAAAAGCATCGGATGTGAAAGACACCAGTTTGCGGGTGCCTTCCGGCATGTCCGGCACTGTGATCGACGTGCAGGTATTTACTCGTGAGGGGATCGAGCGTGACAAGCGCGCTCAGCAAATCATCGACGAAGAACTCAAACACTTCAAGACGGATCTGGCCGACCAAATGCGTATCGTCGAGAACGATGCCGCCGAACGTATCGAGCGTTTGCTGTTGAACAAAATCGCTAAGGGTGGCCCAAGGAAGCTCATCAAAGGCGCCAAGATCACCAAGTCGTACCTAGACGAGATCAGCCGGTCGGAATGGTTCGATGTGCGCGTGGCCAATGATGAGGTCGCTCTGCAACTGGAATCAATCAAAGATAGCTTGACGCAAAAACGCGCCGAGTTTGAAAAGTTGTTCGAAGAGAAAAAGAAAAAACTCACGCAAGGCGATGAATTGCCGCCCGGTGTGCAAAAGATGGTCAAGGTCTATGTCGCGGTTAAGCGGCGCTTACAGCCCGGCGACAAGATGGCGGGCCGCCACGGCAATAAGGGCGTGATCTCCAAGATTGTTCCAGTTGAGGATATGCCGTTTACTGCCGATGGCACCCCAATGGATGTGGTGTTAAATCCGCTGGGCGTGCCTTCGCGGATGAACGTCGGCCAAATCCTGGAAACCCATTTAGGCTGGGCTGCAAAAGGGTTGGGAGTAAAGATTGGCGAAATGCTGAAGGCGCAAGACAATATCGCTAAGCTGCGCAAGTTCCTAGAGAAAATCTACAACACGACCGGCAAAAAGGAAGAGTTGGATTCTTTCAGCGATGAAGAAATATTTGAACTGGCGCGCAACTTGCAAAATGGGGTGCCGTTCGCCACGCCCGTCTTCGATGGAGCAACCGAAGCGGAAATCAAAGATATGCTTGAGCTTGCGGGCCTGCCGCGTTCGGGTCAGATACAACTCATTGATGGCCGGACCGGGGAACCGTTCGATCGTACCGTGACCGTCGGTTACATGCATATCCTCAAACTGCATCATTTGGTCGATGACAAGATGCACGCCCGTTCTACCGGACCGTACAGCTTGGTCACGCAACAACCGCTTGGTGGCAAGGCGCAGTTCGGCGGCCAGCGCTTCGGTGAGATGGAGGTATGGGCGTTGGAAGCGTACGGCGCAGCGTACACCTTACAAGAGATGCTGACCGTGAAGTCGGACGACGTAAATGGCCGAACCAAAGTTTACGAGAGCATCGTTAAAGGCGAACATAAGATTGATGCCGGTATGCCGGAATCCTTTAACGTGCTGGTGAAGGAAATTCGTTCACTTGCCATCGACATTGATCTCGATCGGTTCTGACGGAACTTGATCAAACGCTATCGAAGATAGAATTATTGATTGGCTGTGCCTCACGCCCAACAGGAGTGAACGATGAAAGCGCTATTAGACTTATTTAAGCAGGTAACCCAAGAAGAAGAGTTTGATGCGATTCGCATAGGCCTTGCGTCACCCGAGAAAATCCGTTCTTGGTCCTACGGCGAAGTGAAGAAACCCGAGACCATCAACTATCGTACCTTCAAGCCAGAGCGTGATGGCTTGTTCTGCGCGAAAATTTTCGGACCGATCAAAGACTACGAATGCTTGTGCGGAAAATATAAACGTCTCAAACATCGGGGCGTCATCTGCGAGAAATGTAACGTTGAAGTTACATTGTCCAAAGTGCGCCGTGAACGTATGGGGCATATAGAACTGGCGAGCCCGGTAGCACATATTTGGTTCTTGAAGTCGCTCCCCTCCCGTCTGGGCATGGTGCTGGATATGACGTTGCGCGATATTGAGCGCGTTTTATATTTCGAAGCCTATGTCGTAACCGACGGCGGTATGACTTCATTGCAGCGCGGTCAATTGCTGTCGGAAGATGATTACCTTGCCAAGCTGGAAGAGTATGGCGACGATTTCTCAGCGGCCATGGGAGCTGAAGGCGTACGCGATCTGCTGCGTAAGCTCGATCTTAATCGCGAAATGGAGCGACTGCGCACGGAATTGGCAAGCACCGGATCGGATACTAAGATCAAGAAAATCGCTAAGCGGCTCAAAGTGCTTGAAGCATTTTCCCGCTCAGGCGTGAAACCGGATTGGATGATCCTGGCGGTGCTGCCGGTGTTGCCGCCGGAACTGCGTCCGTTGGTGCCCCTGGACGGCGGTCGTTTTGCGACCAGCGATCTGAACGACCTGTACCGTCGGGTGATCAATCGTAACAATCGTTTGCGTCGGCTGCTCGAACTCAAGGCGCCAGAGATTATTGTTCGCAACGAAAAGCGCATGTTGCAGGAATCCGTGGATTCGCTGCTAGACAACGGTCGTCGCGGCAAAGCCATGACGGGCGCCAACAAACGCCCCCTCAAGTCGCTGGCAGATATGATTAAAGGTAAGAGTGGCCGCTTCCGTCAGAACTTGTTAGGCAAGCGCGTCGACTACTCCGGGCGCTCCGTCATCGTAGTAGGCCCGCAACTTAAGCTGCACCAGTGCGGATTGCCGAAAAAAATGGCGCTGGAATTATTCAAGCCCTACATCTTCAACCGGCTTGAAGTCATGGGGCTTGCAACCACAATCAAAGCCGCAAAGCGTATGGTCGAAGCGGAAGAGCCGGTCGTGTGGGATATTTTGGAGGAAGTGATTCGCGAGCACCCGGTGTTGCTGAACCGCGCGCCGACGCTGCATCGCTTGGGCATTCAAGCCTTCGAGCCGGTTCTGATCGAAGGTAAGGCCATCCAATTGCACCCACTCGTCTGCGCCGCGTTCAACGCGGACTTTGACGGTGATCAGATGGCCGTTCACGTGCCGTTGTCGCTCGAGGCGCAAATGGAAGCGCGTACGTTGATGCTGGCTTCCAACAATATCCTATCGCCCGCAAACGGTGACCCTATCATTGTTCCTTCCCAGGATATTGTGTTGGGTCTGTACTACATTACCCGCGATCGTATTAATGCGGTCGGCGAAGGCGCGCTGTTTAGCGATGTGTCCGAAGTCTCTCGTGCCTATGAATCTCGAAAAGTCGAGCTGCATGCTCGCGTCCAGGTCCGTATCAAAGAAGTGGAGATGAGCGATGTAGGCGAGCGCACTGAAAAGACCACGCGTTACGAGACTACGGTCGGAAGAGCATTACTATCGGAAGTTTTGCCCGATGGACTGCCGTTCCAGTTAATCAACAAGGCGCTCAAGAAAAAGGAAATCTCGCGCCTCATCAATGCCAGCTTCCACCGTTGCGGCTTGCGTGAAACCGTTATCTTCGCCGATAAGTTGATGCAGACGGGCTTTAGTCTCGCGACCCGCGCGGGCATTTCCATCGCGGTCGATGACATGCTTGTTCCGGATCAGAAGGGAGCGATTATATCCAGCGCCGAAAAAGAAGTGAAGGAAATCGAGTCGCAATACACGTCCGGCTTAGTCACGCAGGGCGAGCGCTATAACAAAGTGGTCGATATCTGGAGTCGCGCCGGTGACCATGTGGCTAAAGCCATGATGGAGCAGCTCGGGTCCGAGCCTGTGGTGGATCGTAAGGGCAAGACCGTCAATCAGGAATCCTTCAACTCTATCTACATGATGGCTGATTCCGGCGCCCGCGGTTCGGCGGCGCAAATTCGTCAACTCGCCGGGATGCGTGGCCTGATGGCTAAGCCGGATGGCTCCATTATCGAAACGCCAATCACCGCGAACTTCCGAGAAGGTTTGAACGTATTGCAGTACTTTATTTCAACCCACGGCGCGCGTAAGGGCCTTGCGGATACCGCGTTGAAGACTGCAAATTCGGGGTATCTCACGCGCCGCTTGGTGGATGTCACGCAGGATTTGGTCGTGACCGAGCTGGATTGCGGCACCACAAACGGTATGAATATGCGCGCCTTGGTCGAGGGTGGCGAGGTGGTGGAGCCGTTGCGTGAACGTATTCTCGGTCGCGTGGCTGCCATCGACATTTTAAGTCCCGAAAGCGGGGTGACTATGATCGGCGCCGGGGTGCTGCTGGACGAGGCGGTAGTCGACGCGATCGAGGCGGCCGGCATTGACGAGATAAAGGTGCGTACCCCCCTCAATTGCGAAACTCGGCACGGTCTATGCGTTCGCTGCTATGGCCGCGATCTCGGCCGCGGTAGTTCCGTCAACGTCGGTGAAGCAATTGGCGTAATCGCCGCGCAGTCAATCGGCGAACCGGGCACCCAGCTCACGATGCGGACCTTCCACATCGGCGGCGCCGCCTCCCGTGCAGCGGTAGTGAGCCAAGTCGAGAGCAAATCCAACGGCGTAGTGCGATTCATGCCGACCATGCGCTACGTGACCAATTCCCGCAATGAGCCGGTGGTTATTTCTCGCAGCGGCGAGATCATCGTCGTCGACGACGCGGGCCGCGAGCGTGAACGCCACAAGATTCCCTATGGCGCGCTGTTAAGCGTTCAGGAGGCTGACAAAGTGAAAGCGGGCCAAGTGCTCGCGATCTGGGATCCCCACACCCGTCCGATCATCACTGAATACGCGGGTGAAGTGCGTTTCGAGAACGTCGAGGAAGGCGTCACTGTCGCCAGACAAATCGACGACGTAACAGGTCTTTCGACACTGGTGGTGATCGATCCTAAACGCCGCGGCTCGGCACAGTCCAAGGGTCTGCGCCCTCAGGTAAAACTGGTCAATGAAAAGGGTCAGGAAGTAAGGATACCGAACTCCGATACGCCGGTGAACTATACCTTCCAGATCGGCGCAATTATTACGGTAAAGAACGGTCAACAGGCTTCGATCGGCGAAGTGCTCGCGCGTATTCCGCAGGAATCGTCCAAGACCCGGGATATCACCGGTGGTCTACCGAGAGTGGCGGAATTGTTCGAGGCGCGTTCTCCAAAGGATGCGGGATTGTTGGCGGAGGCGACGGGCACCATTTCCTTCGGTAAAGATACCAAGGGCAAGCAGCGTTTAATCATCACCGATCTGGACGGCGTGGCCCACGAGTACCTTATTCCCAAGGAAAAGCACATTACGGTGCATGACGGCCAAGTGGTCAATAAGGGCGAGATGATCGTCGACGGACCGGTCGACCCCCACGATATTTTGCGTCTTCTCGGTATAGAGGCGTTGACGCGTTATATCACCGATGAGGTGCAGGACGTTTATCGATTGCAAGGCGTGAAGATCAATGACAAGCACATCGAAGTAATCGTCCGTCAGATGCTGCGCCGTGTGCAAATTTTAAGCTCGGGCGATACGACCTTCATCCCAGGCGAGCAGGTGGAGCGCGCCGATGTGTTGGCGGAAAATGACGCAGCCGCCAAGGATGGAAAACATCCGTCGACGTATCAAAACATCCTACTGGGGATTACGAAGGCCTCGCTATCGACGGATTCGTTCATTTCCGCCGCCTCTTTCCAAGAAACCACCCGCGTTCTCACGGAAGCCGCGATCATGGGCAAAAGGGACGAACTTCGCGGTCTAAAGGAGAACGTGATTGTCGGCCGTCTCATCCCGGCGGGAACGGGGCTTGCGTACCACAACACCCGCCGCAAGCGCGGCAAGGGCGACGACCTGTCGCAACGGCGTGGCTTGGGACTTTATGATGAAGAGGTCAGCGCAGACAGCGAACAGGTTGCTTGACACGCCTCGGCACGCATCGCAAACTCTTAGTCTTTTTTTCGAGCCAAACCCCGCTCTGGGATATCCCCATTGCCGGTCGATAGCGATTTTCCGGACATGTATGCCAACAATTAACCAGCTCACACGCAAACCGCGGGTCAAGCCCATTGTCAAAAGTAAAGTACCCGCGCTTGCATCCAGTCCTCAAAAACGTGGTGTATGTACTCGTGTTTACACCACTACGCCTAAGAAACCTAACTCCGCGCTGCGTAAAGTAGCGAAGGTGAGGCTGACCAACGGGTTTGAAGTGATCGGCTACATCGGCGGTGAAGGGCATAACCTGCAGGAACACTCGGTTGTGCTGATTCGCGGCGGCCGCGTCAAAGATTTGCCCGGTGTGCGTTATCACATTGTCCGTGGCAGTCTAGATACTGCCGGCGTTAAGGACCGCAAGCAAAGTCGTTCGAAATATGGCGCCAAGCGCCCCAAAGCAGCTTAACTGAATTGATCTAAGGTTCACAAATGCCACGTCGCAGAGAAGTCCCTAAGCGCGAAATTCTTCCCGATCCAAAGTACAAAAACGAGGACATCGCGAAGTTTATGAACGTCATTATGACGCGTGGAAAGAAATCCGTTGCGGAGCGCATCGTGTACGG
>JALYOK010000280.1 GCA_030856925.1 Pseudomonadota bacterium | reverse complement strand
GCGTACAGGGGCAGCGCGTCGACCCCCTCGCCGATGATCCGCTACAGCTCGCGCTGCAGATTGGCATGCTGTGCAACGACGCGAAAGTCGATCGCAACGACGGCGGCGCCACCGTGCTCGGCGACCCAACCGAAGGGGCGCTGATTATCGCGGCGGAAAAGGCGGGCATGGATCGCGCCGCACTGGAACGCGACTACCCGCGCGTGCCCGAGATCCCGTTCAACAGCGAGACCAAGCGCATGGTCACGGTGCATCGCACGCCAGAGGGCAAGTCGGTCGCGTACGTGAAGGGTTCGCCCGCAACACTGCTCGCCGCGAGCGGCTCTCAGATTGGGGCCGCCGGCATTGCGCCCCTCACGCCGGCCGACCGGCAACACTGGGAGGAAACTAACCGCGAGTTGGCCGGCACCGCGCTGCGCGTACTCGGTCTGGCGTATCGGGAACTGCCAGAGGGGTATTCAGAAAAAAGCGGCGAGGACGACCTCGGACGGGATCTGATCTTCGTCGGCCAGGTCGGCATGATCGACCCGCTCCGTGACGAGGCGCAGACCACCATCGCCACCTGCCGTGAAGCGGGCATCCGTACCGTCATGATCACCGGCGACCAGCCTGCGACGGCCTCTGAGATCGCGCGCCAACTAGGGATCGACCGCGACGCTCAAGGTCATCCCTTGCGCACCGTGCACGCCCGCGAGCTGAGCGGCCTGGACGCCGCAGGCTGGCAGGCGGTCGTTGCCGACGCGGCCGTGTTCGCCCGTGTCTCGCCTCAGCACAAGTTGCAGATCGTCGAGGCTCTGCAAGCGCAAGGACACGTGGTCGCGATGACCGGCGACGGGGTGAACGACGCCCCGGCCCTTAAGAAAGCGGACATCGGCATCGCCATGGGCATCAAGGGCACCGAGGTGGCGAAGGAGACCGCCGACATGGTTATCACCGACGACAACTTTGCCACCATCGTCGGTGCCGTGGAACAAGGACGCATCATCGTCCATAACATCCTGCGCTTCATCCACTATTTGTTCTCCACCAACTTCGCGGAGATCGTGACGGTCTTTGTCGCCATCATGGTCGGCTGGCCGTTGCCCCTGGGAGTCCTGCAGATTTTGTGGATCAACATCGTCACTGACATTTTCCCCGCGATGGCACTCGCGCTGGAACCGTCGGCGCCGGATGTGATGAAACGACCGCCGCGCGACCCCAAACTGCCGTTGATGACCCCGCGCTTCGTCGTGCTCATCGTCTGGCAGGGCCTGTTGCTCGCAGGCGTTACGCTGCTGGCCTTCTTCATCGGCATGCGCTGGTATGGCACGGAAGGCGCCGGCCTCCAACACGCGGTCACGATCGCGTTCATGACGCTGACTTTTACCAATGTCTTCCATGTCTTCAACGCGCGTTCGCAGACACGGTCGGCGTTTACTGCTCGCGTGTTCACGAACGGCTGGCTCTGGGGGGCGGTGCTGATCTGCCTGCTGCTCCAAGTGGCGGCGGTGTACGTGCCGTTTCTGCAGGCGGTGCTTCACACCGTTCCGCTCACCGCCACCGATTGGGGCGTGGTCGCTGCCTGCACCCTGACCCCGGTAGCCGTCGTGGAGCTGGTCAAGGTCGCGCAGCGGAGAATGGCGTTGAACGAGGCACGCCTATGACAACAGAATGCCTAAGCACCGGCCAAATTAGTTGCACGATGTGGCGGGGCAGACAGTGCCGTGCGCCGGTAGCGGACAGGACGCGGAATTCCAGGCGGGGCGCCCGTGGCCGCAGCCGCGTTTCGAGGCGGAGAACGAATGGGTGCTCGACCAATTGACGGGCTTGATGTGGTCGCGCAACGCCAACCTGGCGGAATTCCCTTTGACCTGGCGAGAAGCCTTGGACTTTGTGGCTGACATGAACCGGCAACAGCGCTTGGGCTTTAGCGATCGGCGTGTGCCCAACCGGCGCGAACTGCGCAGCCTGATGAGCCATCAAATCCGCAAGCCCGCGCTGCTGGAAGGCCATCCCTTTACCGACGTTTTCTCAAGCTGGTATTGGACTTCCACCAGTGCTGCGATCAGCCCGGCGCATGCCTGGTATGTGCATATGGAAGGCGTGCGCATGTTCTACGGCGGCAAAGATCAATCTTATTTGCTCTGGCCGGTGCGCGGCAACGGCGCATTTCCTGCTACCGGGCAAGATCGCTGTTTCGACAGCCAAGGGCGGGAGATTTCTTGTGGTGGCACCGGGCAGGATGGTGAGCTGCGGACCGGCCATCTCTGGCCCTCGCCCCGTTTCGTTACGGAGGGTGACAGGGTGTCAGACCAACTGACCGGCCTCAGTTGGATGCGCCATGCGAGCCTGACGCGCGAGCCGGTGAACTGGAATGAAGCCTTGGCTGCAGTCGCCGAACTCAAGCGCAGCGATTCGGGGGAAGCTGTTCAATGGCGCTTGCTGAATATCAATGAACTCGAATCCTTGGTGGATTGCGCCATGCATAGCCCGGCACTTCCACGGGATCATCCTTTCGAAGACCTGCAAGCGGGATACTGCTCATCCACGACCAGCGTATTCGAGCCCGATTGGGCGTGGGCCTTGTACCTGGAGAAGGGTGCGGTGGGCGTGAGTCAAAAACGCGACAAACATTTTTACGTCTGGGCAGTGTGCGGCAACTATTCGCCCGCGAACAAAACGCGCGATAGCCTTGAAAAAGGAGAAGGCGCTTGCTGCTAACCGTCAACACGGGAAGTTCATCAGTACGTCTGGGCTTGTTTGAGACCGGCGGCGCAGCGGCAAAAACTATCGCGCACAGTCAGCATTCCTTGGACGCGCAGCCGGGCACGATATTGCGCGAATTTTTGCGTGGTCGCACACTGCGCATCGTTGCACATCGTGTCGTGCATGGCGGCGCACGTTTTTCCGCGCCATGCCTGATTGATGATTCAGTGGAACAGGAGATAGAACGGCTTGTACCGCTGGCGCCCCTGCATAATCCGCAAGCATTGAAATGGATGCGCGCCTGTCGTGGACTATTCGGCGCACAGCTAGCACAGGTCGCGGTATTCGACACCGCGTTCTACGCAGCGCTACCCGAGGTCGCGCACACCTACGCGCTGCCGCATGCGCTGGCCCGGCAGCACGCGATACGCCGCTATGGTTTTCATGGGCTCGCGCACCAGGCAATGTGGCAGCGTTGGTGCGCGTTGGAGCCGCAGCGCAATGGTCACGGGCGCGTGATCTCGTTGCAACTCGGCGCGGGCTGCTCGATCAGCGCGATAGCCGATGGCACACCGCAAGACACATCCATGGGTTTCTCACCGCTCGAAGGTTTAGTAATGGCGACGCGCTGCGGCGATCTGGACCCGGGCGTGCTGCTTTACCTGCAGCGCGAGTGCGGCATGTCGCTGGAGGCGCTCGATCATATGCTGAGCCAGGAATCGGGGCTGCTCGGTGTATCCGGCGTCAGCGCGGACATGCGCGCCTTGCTTGCATCGAATGAACCCCGCGCGCGACTCGCCGTCGATTTATATTGTTATCGTGCGCGCAAATACATCGGCGCTTATCTCGCCGTGCTGGGCGGGGCGGATGCGATCGTGTTCGGCGGCGGGGTCGGCGAGCATGCACCCGAGATTCGCGCGCGGATACTCCAAGGCCTGGAATGGGCGGGCATCGCCATCGACGCGACGCACAATCAAACAGCGCTGGGCGTCGAAGCGCGTATTACTCACGTCAACAGCCCGGTTGCAGTCTGGGTGCTGCCGGTCGATGAAGCGGCGATTCTCGCCAACGAAGCACTCGCGCTTGTAGGAGCCAACACATGAATCAAACACTTGCCAACACGCCGCTGTCCGCCGATAACTTGCAGCGGATGGATCGTTACTGGCGCGCGGCGAATTATCTTTCGGTCGGCCAGATTTATCTGTACGACAATCCACTGCTCAAAAAGCCCTTGAAGCTGGAGCATGTGAAGCCGCGACTACTGGGCCATTGGGGCACCACGTCGGGCTTGAACTTCATTTACATCCATCTCAACCGCATCATCAAGCAGTATGACCTCAGCGTGCTCTATGTCACCGGGCCGGGACACGGCGGACCGGGTCTGGTCGCCAACACGTATCTGGAGGGAACCTACAGCGAGCTTTATCCAAACATCTCGCAAGACGAACGCGGTCTGAAAAGGCTATTCACGCAGTTTTCCTTTCCCGGCGCACGGGGTCGAACACGTGCGCGTGAGCGTCGACGGCGGGAGAAGGTGTCATGTCGAATCAAGCCGAAGGCGCGGATTGTAGACGGAGATAACGGGGGTGCAGTCATGGACATTGCATCGTAGCCCCAATTCGTTGACACGGACATGGGCTTGATGGGCTGAAGGAGGCATTGCCGCGCATCGCCCAAGACCTTTGCTGGGGCGTCTGAAGCATCGGCCCCAGGACTTGCATCCACCTGGCGTAGCTGTTCGTCGCGTCGGGAACAATGGTGATCAGCAAGACATTGCGCCCAAGCTGTGCTAGCCTTGCTGCCAATATGGACAAAGTGAACATCGTTACCGGTGCGTGGGTCGTCGTGTGCGACGGCGGCAAGGCGCTGATCCTCGAGAACAGCGGTTCGCCTGCCGCGTTGAAGCTCGACACCAGGGAAGTGCGCGAACACGACAATGAGCCGACTCATAAGCAGGGAACCGACCAGCCCGGGCGGGTGCATCAATCGTTCGGCAACGCACGCAGCGCGGTCGAACAGACCGATTGGCACGATGCAGCGGAGCGCGATTTCCTCGAGTCTCTGGCCCGGCGGCTCGACGCGGCAATCGCGGCGGGAGAGACCAGGGATCTCATTATCATCGCCGCGCCGCGCGCGCTTGGCATGCTCCGGTCGGCCTATTCGCCGGCCCTCCGCCAGGCGCTGCGCGGCGAAATCGATAAGGATTATGTCAAGGTACCCATCCGTGAGATCGAGAAAGATCTCGCCGGTTGAGGGGTTCGGGCGCTAGATCTGCTTGCGCGCGCTCAACTCGTCCTTCAGGTACGCGTGAGATCGGCGCGGCGACGGAACCTGAAATCCGTATGTGATTAATTGCATCGACGACGCCTAAAGCTTCAGCACATGCACACATTTCGCATTTTGATCATTCGGAAGCCCGTCGCAAAGCTCCTGGCGAACATTCAATAACGACAATACCAATCAATCTATATCTACACCGGCCATCCAGCGCGAAATCGGTTGCCAGGTAAAGCAGTGAGTGTAAACAGTGCGGACCGGGTGTGATAGACCTCGCTTCGCTCTTACTTTTTGGGTGCGGAGCATGCCCCCAATCCACGTATATGTTTTACGCTCATGTCATCGTTCCCAGATTCGAGAAGGTTTTCGCGTCAGGCATTCTATGCGTTGCAAACATGCCATGTGGTTTGTGTCCGATCGGCAAAGATTGCAAGAGCATCGTAGTTTTTTCAAATTTGGTTAAACCTTGGATAAGCTCATCCCTACCGCGCGGCGCGATTACGGCTGCTCACTAGGAAAATTTAAAGGTATTTAGGCTTTTGAGTACTGGATAGCGAGAATTTTGCTCTAAACAGCCATCGGAAATTTCTGGCATGGAACGTGCGATAGATTAATTGCGGCGCTTATCCGGAGACGGGGTGCGCCTTTTTTACCGATAAACCATGAATCGAAGGACTGGCAATGAACATGAAACTTAAACGAAGAGTAATCGTCGCCATGATGGCTCCCTTGTTCGGCATGCCAATGGCGCTATCGTCGGTAGCCGCGGACACCGACAAGTCGGCAACGCAAACCTCACCAGCGATGAAGGCCTTTTACCACATGCGCGCCAGTCAGTTAATCGGCGCGAATGTCGAG
>JALYOK010000264.1 GCA_030856925.1 Pseudomonadota bacterium | reverse complement strand
GTATCTCATCGTAAATATGATTGACAAACTGGCGGCGTCACACGGAGCCACAACTAACACGGACGCCGGCACGCAGTGATATGCTTTTCGTTACCGGGGGGGTTATGACTCTATTTTTATTACAAGAATAATTGTAAATTCTACAACCTGGTGGCCTCGACTCGCCATCGAATTTTAAGCATTTCCCCTGCTTAAATGCCCGATTGTTTTGTCGTTATTACTTTTTTAGCTGGATTCTCGGGGTTCAGGATGTAGACAGCGGAGCTAATCGATTGCGAAGGTGTTAATTTTTATCGCACCTACGATCTGATGGTACTGATTTTTGGGGTCCTGCTTGGCGTACCGGTTTTTTGAGTAGTTCTCAAATGACCGTTGGGTGGGATAATGAATTGAAACTTGATCCCCCGCTTTGTGGCTAGTCGGGCGAACGATCTACCTAGGTCTGGAGAATATTCAAATGCAAAATCGTAAGCCTAACTTGATGGGTTCCATCACTAATCTTATTCGAAACGTCGTCGTAATGGCGGAGACCAGGTTAGCGTTACTGGCGCTGGACATTCAGGAAACAGGGATGAATTTATTGTCGCTGCTTATCCTCTGCGGCATTATTCTCACCTGCTTTGGGTTGGCGCTGATCCTTGTGACCTTGCTGGTTGTGATCATCTTTTGGGACTCGCACCGTCTGCTTGCGTTAGGAGGAGCATCTGCGTTTTTCGCACTGGCCGGCTTGGGCATCTGGTTTTTGGTGTTGGCAAGATTTCGGAAAATGCCTCGGTTGTTCGCAGCGACGCGGGGGGAATTTTCCAAAGATCGTGAATGGTTGACTCGGGATGTCGATCGCGTCCCCGAAGGCAACTAGTTGCGACCTGTTTTGTCAATTAAGTTTATAAGGTTATCAAGGTCCATTGGTTTACTCAGGAACAGGTTGAAGCCGGCGGCAATTG
The DNA here is from genome assembly GCA_030856925.1 of Pseudomonadota bacterium. Classification (GTDB taxonomy): domain Bacteria; phylum Pseudomonadota; class Gammaproteobacteria; order Burkholderiales; family JALYOK01; genus JALYOK01. The sequence continues at coordinate 4,297 of JALYOK010000264.1, read as the reverse complement.
CGCGATCCCGATCTTCGTTCCGACCATAACCGGTGATGGCAATGGCTTTCGTGGTGAATCCGCTGGGTAGGGCGCGGATGTTGCGGATCAAATCGTAGCCGTCCGCGTCCGGCATTCCCAAATCCGAGATGAGGAGGGTAGGTGTCCAGGACTGATAGATCCTAAGAGCCGCGGCCACCGACTCCGCTGTTTTAACTTCTGCTTCATAAATACGCAATATCTCACTAAGCATATCTCGTGTATTGCGATCGTCGTCCACAATTAATATGCGCATTCCTTCAAAACTGATGTGGCTGTCGCTACTATTGGGGGCGGCTACATCCGTTGGGTTGACCTTCGGATCTTTTCCGATTAACGGTGCGTCGGCGGAATTAAACGGGAACCTCATGGAAAATGCCGCACCTTTCTCAATGCCCTCGGTTGGTGCGTCGACATTGCTTTTCCTTTCTATAAACCAGCGCACATTTTCCTGTCCTTATTCTTGTGAGCGCGAGGTCGTTAGATCGAATAATTAATTGTATAAACATGGCGCAATTTCGCTGAGCGAAGTTCAGGTATATGGCGCGAAGCAGCTTTCATGCCCGAGCTGGCGTTTGGAGTCTTAGCTAACTGGTTAAGACGGTGGAAGTTGCGTCGAATACGCGCCCCAGTACGCAAGTTTCGAATGGCACGGAAGCTGCTTCGCCTTTCTTCGCTACTCCCACGATTGCTGGACGATATAATTTTCAAGCGAAAGTCGACACAGTCAGGTCTTGATAGGGACGCCGAGTGGTGAGGAAGAGCGGTCTCGGTACGTATAGGACGGGTTTTTGCAAGAGGAAGGGGTTTTTCAAAGATTAGCAGTTACGCTAACCGTCGTCGATGCGAGAATTGCGACGCTCCACTAAAGAAATATAAATATGCTCGCTGATTATCCGAAGTAGAGGATAACGTTTGAGATCAAACGGGTTTTAGGGAAAGCCATGCCGCGAGCCAAGCGAATGCCAAACGCGAATAACGCAGAAATTGCGTTGTTGGCAAAAATGCTGAATTTCAGTGTTCTATTGCTTGATCGCGATTTGGAGCTGAAATTTGCCAGCGGTTACGCTCACGAACTATTTGGATCCGCTGACACCGCTGAGCTGACAAGTCGATGGCGAGATTGCTTTGACCGGTTGCAATTGCCCGATCTCCCACGGTTAGAAAAAAACAGTAAACCATTGCGACATCGAATTGATTTGCAAACGTCGCAGTCGACGCGCCGTTTGCGAATGGAGATTTACCCGCTTCGTCACGGCGATTGCGAATGTTACGTGATGTTGCTTAAAGATCGGGAAGTGATGGATGGTTTGGAACAGCAACTGGTGCTAGCAAGCTATCTCCCTATCCAGCGTTATATTATCTCGACTCTGGTGCATGACCTCAATGCCCCGATAAACACGTTGCGCATCACATTGGAACTAATTGATCGAACGACGTCTTCTACTGCGTCCGGCGCACCCAGTGACTTCGTCAATAAATGGGAGCGTTATAAAGGTATTTTGCGGGAGGAACTGGGAAAGCTTAAAACCCTAGTAGCGGACATACCCGATGTGTTTAGCTACGCCGAGAACGAAATACCGTTAGCGTTTGATATTCGCAGCGTGATCAAAGACGTTGAAAAATTCTTGAAACATGAGACCACATCAAAACAAATACGACGCGAACTGTTGCTATCAGAAACTCCAATAATAGTTCATGGCAGTCAAATTGAATTAAGGCTCGCCTTACTCAATCTTGTATGTGCTTTATTAGAAGCGACCAAGCAAGGCGGAAGCCTCTGCATCAATGCGTTCAGTACCGAATTTTCTGCCGAAATCGTATTGCGTGCCGATCAAGCTCAGCTCAGCCAACAATCGGTGCATGATTATGAACAACTGGCATTCGTGCCGAAAGAACGCGGCATTGGACTGTTTGTCGCGAGGCTGCTCGTGGAGGCGCAGGGAGGTAAAGTTGAAGCGGCGATTCTTGAAGAAGGTCAGAGCGCCCGCATTCGCGTACTCTTACCGCTCTTCAATCCGCTCAACGAACCGCGGGCAGTTTCGACGAAGTCTGTTTAGCTCGATTCGTCGCATTCATCGAAGACGCATTGGTAAAGGTTACAGAGTGTTCGTAATTCTTACCGGTCGTCGCCTTGTTTAAACGGTCCGATCGTTCACCGGTCAGCCGCAGTCCATCGCAAAGGAAGCATTGATTCGGCTCACTACCGTTGGCACAAAGGTTGCTGTACCATTAAAAAATGACGTGCCTTCTATGTCAAAGCCTTTTGGGGGGTGCATTTACGATCAGTGATGTAGGCAGGTGATGGTGATGTAGGCAGGTGATAGCGATGTAGCTAGGAATAAGGAGGGAATGTTGATAAAAGGAAGCCTCATTGTTATTATGGCGCCGTCGGCGTTGCATTAACGGATTGGAATAGTGACGATGAATCCGCTCCCAAGTTGTCTTGGGTGTAGACCATTAGATTAGCACGGCGAACGTCGCAGCTTTACTTCTAAAACGGAAGGCGCCATTCATGACATTGATGTGCACACAGTCTGATGTGAAACATTCAGAACTATACGGAGCGAGCCAGTTTCTAGCGGTGACCAATTACATACTTAGAGGACGTCTCGCGTAAAGGTGTTTAAGACACGCTGAATGTAAATTAGGTTTATGAGTTTCAACCGAAGCGGCGCTACTTTGCATCGGTTGGTGGGAAATTGAGGCAGTGTTTATGTTGCAATATGCGGCAATATTCTTTGTTATTGCGTTAATCGCAGCGCTGTTCGGATTTGGTGGTATTGCGGCAGGAGCCACCGAGATCGAGATTGCGAAAATTTTGTTTTTTGTGTTTCTTCTCGTTACCGCGGTCACCCTCATTTTGGGCCTGATCCGGCGCAAACCTTAACCATTTGGAGATATTATGAACACTACCACCCCTATCGAAAATGATGTAACTACAGCGATGAAGAGAGCCTCTCATAGAATTGATCAAGGCGTCGACAGCACCGTCGAATCGTTGGCGACGGGCTTCAAGACAGTTGTTGCAGACGCGGAAGAATTGTTACGGGCGACCGCCAACTATTCCGGAGAAGGCTTTCTTGTCGCTCGCGAAAAATTTAGAGAAAAGTTGGATGTGGCGAAAGGTAAGCTTGCCGACGCGCAAGCCATCGTTACCGATAAAGCCGATCAAGCTGCAGCGGTGACGGAAAAATATGTAGCCGAAAACCCTTGGAAAGCTATTGCGATAGTAGGTTCGGTTGGTGTGATCATCGGCATGTTAGTGAGCAGACGTTAATTTTTTAAAAAGGCGGTAGCGAGCGGCGAGTTCGCTTGTAGGTGTCCGTCATTGATTTGGCAGCAAAATTAATTTTTCTGATAGCCGTGATGTTTTCGCAATGTAGAACTAGAAGAGGGTAAACATGACCGCAGAGCCGCCGTTTCTTACTGACGTCGCCACACTTCGGCAGCGCGCAAGACAGCACATAGAAGAGGGCGCGATAACCGTCGGTTATGGCGCAAATCGGGAATCCGTTGTCGATCTACTGAATGACGCTCTAGCGACGGAGTTGGTATGTGTGTTGCGCTACCGCCGCCACCATTTCATGGCGGCGGGATTGAGCGCAAATAGTGTTGCTCAGGAGTTCATGCAACATTCGATTGAAGAACAAGCGCACGCTGACCAAATTGCCAGTCGTATCGTTCAATTGCGCGGTGAACCGAATTTTGCTCCGGATACACTAACAAGCCGCAGTCACGCAGAATATGTTGAGGGCGATTCCCTGGTTGAAATGATAAGAGAAAATTTAGTCGCCGAACGGATTGCTATTGATAGTTATCGAGAGATGATCAAATATTTAGGAGACAACGATACGACCACGCGACGTATGTTGGAAGGAATCCTGGCTATGGAGGAAGAGCATGCGGACGATTTGCTCACTTTGGTTGAGAAATATGTTCAACCCCATCATGAATCCTAGGAGTCAATGAAATTGTCGGCGCGCCATCGAAACATCATCACACGTCGTGAATCGCTCGTGGCGCGCAATGATACGTATCGCTCTCAAATAAAACGCGACTTCAATCAATTGCGGCATCGTTTTGACTATGCTGCTAACATGGTTGGATTGGTAAATTCCTTGCGATCCAAAATAGGCATTATCAGCGGAATTGTCGCCCTGTTGACGGTGCGACGCTCTGGCGCAATGATTAGCTTGTTAAGGCGAGGATGGATCGTTTGGCAACTAATAAGACGGTTCAGGCGGGTATGATTTTTAAGTGTTTCGCACAATTCGCG
>JALYOK010000255.1 GCA_030856925.1 Pseudomonadota bacterium | reverse complement strand
GGTCGCAATGATTTCCTCCTGGGGCTTCCCGGTGTCGGTAGAACAAATGCAAATGCTCGCGAAGGAAATGGGCGAAAGCACGTTGTTCGCCCGCACCGGCGGCGCACCGTCGCTGGCGGTCGGCATGGCGACCATCTTCAGCTCCGCGTTCGGCCAGGGGCTGTTGGCGGTGTGGTATCACTTTGCCATCATGTTCGAAGCGGTGTTTATCCTGACGACACTGGATGCCGGCACGCGCGTTGCCCGTTTCATGCTGCAAGACTTGCTCGGCAATGTCTCGAAAACCTTGGGTGAAACCTCTTCATGGTTTTCGAACTTATTCTCCAGCGTGTTGGTGGTCGCGGGCTGGGGCTATTTTTTGATTATGGGTGTGCTCGATCCCAACGGTGGCGTGTACATTCTGTGGCCGTTGTTCGGCATTTCCAATCAGATGCTGGCCGGCATCGCGCTGGCAGTCGCCACCGGCATTTTAATCAAATCCGGCAAGTTGAAATATGCCTGGGTGACGGGCCTACCGCTCACTTGGCTGGCGGTTTGCACTACCACGGCGGCGTACGAAAAAATCTTCAGCGCCAATCCGAAAATCGGGTTCTTCGCCGGCGCCAATGATCTCGCCGCTAAGCTTGTTTCCGGCGCATTGCCGCCGGACAAAGCCGCCATCGCGCCGCAGCTCATTTTCAATCAGCAACTCGATGGGTGGATAGCCGCGTTCTTTATGGCGATCCTGTGGGTCGTTATTATCGACATGCTGCGCGTGTCCTACCGCCACATGAAGGGTCTGGCCGTTCCTCCGCTATCGGAGGCGCCCCGCGAAGCAACCCGCCTCGCTTACCAAGTGAGCCTCTAATTGAGCCCTTGAGGTCATCATGGACGATAAACTAAAAAAACTCTGGGACGTGGTGCGCGCGCTATCGGGTGACGATAACTACGAACGCTACCTTGCGCATCAGAATGAAACCCACCCCGATCAGCCGGTGTTGGATCGCAGGGCGTTCTTCTCCATCAATCTGGAGAACAAATGGAGTGGTATCGCGCGTTGTTGTTAGCGTGGTATATTCGCATCAATGTCCGGTCCTAAAATGACCTCGAGCGACGATCAAATGCCAAATAGTAAGCTGTCAAATGCACCACGCGCTGCCGCCTACCAAAAAGCACCTGGCGCCATGAACCCATCCGATCGGGCCATCATTTCGACGTCGCGGCTGTTTCGTGACATCAGCCTGGAATCGGTCGACTATTTGCTCGATGCGTGCTCCATTGTCGACTTTCCCACCGGCTCCGAGTTGCTCTCGCCGGACAAACCGAATAGCAATTTATATTTAGTGCTCGCGGGTCGTTTAAGCGTGCACCTGGGCGATAAAGCCTATACGCCCCACGTCGTGTTCGAGGCAGGCGACTGTGCCGGTGAAATGTCCATTATCGATGCGAAGCCCGTGTCGGCCTTTGTCATCGCCCAGGAAAATTGCCGGCTCATGGTCATTCGCCAGGAAACGTTGTGGGCGCTCATCAACGGCTCCCACGGCGTTGCGCGTAATCTGCTTTACATCCTGTCCGGCCGCATGCGCTACGACAACGAAGCATTGGTCAACAGCATTAAGTTGCAGCGGGAATACGAGCACGTTGCCTGCACTGATGGCCTGACCGGCTTGCACAACCGTCGCTGGCTAAACGACTCTTTTAAGCGCCAGATGAACCGCTGCGAACGTAATGGTCATCCCTGCTCGATCGTCATGCTGGATATCGATCATTTCAAACAGATGAACGACCGCTTCGGCCATTTAGCTGGGGATCGCATACTGTGCACGGTCGCCCAAGTGTTACTCAAGCTGATGCGGCCGACGGATCTGGTCGCCCGCTACGGCGGCGAGGAGTTCGCTCTATGTCTGCCGGAAACGCCGTTGAAGGGCGCCTTGAGCATCGCCGATCGTCTGCGCAAGGCCATCAGCAATACGCCTACGCCGTTTGAAGAAGGCAAACTATTGCCGACGGTGAGTGTTTCGCTGGGCGTCGCCGCGATGCAGCCCGGCCAAAGTTTGGATTCGTTGTTGTCGGCAGCCGACAGCGCACTCTATCGCGCCAAGACGAACGGGCGTAACTGTGTTTCCGATTAAAGCCCAATGATTCTTGTTTGATCTGCGCCGGATACAAAATTCGTGATGGTATGAATGACTTGAGGAGAGAAGCATCATGAATGGATCTGTCG
>JALYOK010000245.1 GCA_030856925.1 Pseudomonadota bacterium | reverse complement strand
AGCTTGGACTCGGCGGAAGATTGGTGTTCCCGAAGGGGCACGACGAGCAGCGACTTTATGTGGTGGAGCGCACCGATCAAGGCGTTGCAGAGACCATGCTTGAGCCGGTGAAATTCGTACCGCTGTTACCGGGAGCTATACGTGCTTAGGAGAAGGAGCGCCTGGTTAAATTTGGTGCACGCGTCTGGTGCGGCCGGATTGCTCGGGTTAGGACTGCTTGCAGGATGTGTCACCGCCCAGCGTGCGCCGGTGGTCGATCGCGTCCCGTCTCCACCACCCTCGACCACTGCTGTCCCGCCGCCGGCCCCCGTGAAAAGTACCAGGGGGACTCCAAATCTGTCGCGAAGTTCGCCGACCGTTATGCCCGCCGACGCGAGACCCGCGACTCACACGGTTCAAAAGGGTGAGACTTTATACGGGATTGCGCGACAGCACGGCCTTGATTACCGTGAACTCGGTGCATGGAATAACATTCCCAATGCGAATTCTTTGCGGGAAGGCATGCTATTGCAGTTGACTGGGCCTGTGCTGCGTGGTGGGCAACCGGGCGTGACAGCGCTGCCAATCACAATCGACGTCGCGCCGGACGGAAAACCCAGCGTCGAGCCTGTGCCTTTGCCGCCGCCGGCGCAAAATCCAGATGAAAAGAAGTCTGATATCAAGACTGAGCCAAAAGCCACTCGGGTTCCTTACTCCGAGGGCGCGTTGGCGAAACTACAGCGCGGCGAACTGGCTCATATCGACCGCGTTGCAAAGCCGGAAGCCAAGGGCGATATCACGCCGGATGGAAACGGCGGGCCAACTGATAACGAAAGTTTACAATGGGTTTGGCCGACCGATGGTAAGATCATTTCTAGCTTCAATGAGAGTTCGAAAGGACTCGACTTTGTAGGGGTTGTCGGCCAACCAATTTTTGCGAGCGCCGATGGACGTGTGTCTTACATTGGAAATAGCTTGCGTGGTTATGGAAAGATGATCGTAGTCATACATAACAAGAGCCATCTAAGCTTGTATGCGCATAACAGCGCCATACTGGTGAAAGAAGGACAGACTGTAATACGTGGTCAAAAAATCGCAGAGATGGGTAACAGCGATTCGGACGATGGAGCAGTCAAATTGCACTTTGAAATCCGCCGGATGGGGAAGCCAGTTGATCCATGGAAATACTTACCCAGCGAAAGGTCATTATGAGCCACCCGGTAGCAGTAGAAGTAGAAGACGAAGAAATCGAACATACCTCACGGGAAGACGAGGGTGAAGCCGAGGCTCCCGAACCCGTCGCGGATTGGCACGCCGATGCCACCCAACTTTATCTCAACGAAATAGGACAAAATGCATTGCTTACCGCAGAGCAAGAGCGGGTGCTTGCGTTTAAAGTCCAGGCAGGTGATTTTCCTGCCCGCCAGAAAATGATCGAGCACAATCTCAGGCTCGTCGTAAACATCGCCAAACACTATGTAAATCGCGGCGTTCCTTTGCTCGATCTCATCGAGGAAGGTAACCTCGGTTTGATTCATGCCCTGGAAAAGTTTGAGCCCGAGCGCGGCTTCCGCTTTTCCACCTATGCTACTTGGTGGATCCGTCAGAACGTCGAGCGCGCGATTATGAATCAATCTCGCACCATTCGCCTCCCGGTTCATATCATTAAAGAACTTAACGTCTACCTGCGCGCCAAACGACATTTGGAAGCCCGCTCGGAGACGGAGCCGACCGCCGAGGACGTAGCATCTTTACTTGGTAGAGATGTCAAAGAAGTGCGACGGGTGCTGAACCTTAACGAACGCATGGCTTCTTTGGATGCACCGCTGGATGTCGACCCTTCGCTGTCGCTCGGTGAATCCATAGCCGATGATCAATGCATCGCTCCGGAAGAACTCTTGCAGCGCGTCGAAGTAATTGGCCGAGTGCGTGAATGGATGGAGCAGCTCAACGACAAACAACGCTGGGTCATCGAGCGCCGCTTTGGTCTCTATGATCATGACATCTACACCCTGGAAGAATTGGCGGCGACTATGAAACTGACCCGGGAGCGGGTACGGCAAATTCAACTCGAAGCGTTGGCGACCCTGAAACGTGTCTTACGCCGCAACGGCATGTCGAAGGAAATGTTGTTCTAAAACACTACTGCGGCGCCAGTATGGGGGCTGGCCCAGGGCCACGTCGTTGCCCGGTGCTCGGAATCCTCATTTACATTTGAGTACGTTCCGGTTGCTGCGCGCCGTGTGTTTAGCATACCGACATCCTCGCTACGTTTTTCAACAAAGCCTTAGCGGAAACGCGTGGCCCTTCTGTTTTTTCGCTACCTACCTTTGAACCGTGCCGGCCGTTTCGCGAGAAAAGCTTGCACGCCTTCCGCAAAATCCGGCGACATTCCGGCCAGTCCTTGCGCATCCCGTTCCCAATCCAATTGCTGGTCAAGGTTGTGAGTAGTCGAGACCTGCAGCGCCTGTTTGATTAAACCCAGCGCGACGCTGGGACCCGCGGCGAGTTGCCTTGCGATGGCGCGTGACTCGGCCACGAGTTGATCATCGGGGACAGCTTTCCAGATCATTCCCCATTCTGCTGCCTGAGTCGCTGAAATCTTTTCACCTAACATCGTCAATGCACTCGCGCGAGCCGAGCCCACTAAGCGCGGTAGATAGTAGGTCCCGCCGCAGTCGGGAATGAGGCCGATGTTGACGAACGCCTGTAAGAATCCCGCCGACTGGCCGGCGATCACGATGTCGCAAGTCAACGCGAGGTTTGCGCCCGCGCCAGCGGCGATACCATTCACAGCAGCGATCACAGGTTTCTTTAAATTTCGAATCCGGCGGACTAGTGGATTGAAGTTCTCGTTCAGGTTATTGCGAATGTGTTCGGCGACCTGGCCAAGGTCCCCTTGGCGTTCGTTAAGATCTTGACCGGCGCAAAATCCGCGACCGGCGCCGGTTAACAAAACTGCGCGAATGTTCTCGTCCGTTTCGATCGTGCGCATGACCTGACGCAGTTCTTCATGCATCTTCAGGCTGAAACTATTGAGTTTATCGGGCCGATTCAGCGTGATTTCGGCAACACAAGAATCGATAGTAAACAGGAGCGTGTTGTGGATCATAGTTCGCGAAAGGACTTTGCTTTAGAATGACGCCATTCTATCGCTTCCGCAATTTGGCTACGGAGAATTTGTATGACTTATGAAAACATCTTGGTGGAGACGCGTGGTAAGGTCGGGCTGATCCGACTCAATCGCCCGCAGGCATTAAATGCGCTATCCCCCGCGCTAATCAAAGACCTTGGCGAGGCGCTCGATATTTTCGAGAAGGACAACGCCATCGGCGCCATAGTGATTACCGGCAATGACAAAGCCTTCGCCGCCGGCGCCGACATCAAAGTCATGCAGAATTTCAGCTACATGGATGCCTATCTTTCCAACTACATTACCGATGGTTGGGAGAAAGTCGCGCACTGCCGCAAACCGCTCATCGCCGCGGTCGCCGGGTTTGCGTTGGGTGGCGGCTGTGAAATGGCGATGATGTGCGATTTCATATTGGCAGCCGAGAACGCCAAGTTCGGTCAGCCGGAGATCAAGCTGGGCGTCATTCCCGGCGCCGGCGGCACCCAACGCCTCACTCGCTTCGTCGGTAAAGCTAAAGCCATGGAAATGGTGCTGACCGGCCGCATGATGGACGCGGAAGAGGCGGAGCGCAGCGGCTTAGTCTCGCGCATCGTCCCGCTGGCGGAGTTGCTGGAGGAAGCGGTCAGAGTCGCGCAGCAGATCGCGGAATTGTCTCGCCCCGTGGTAATGATGGCCAAGGAGTCAGTCAATCGTTCTTACGAAACGTCGCTTGCTGAAGGTATTTTATTCGAGCGCCGCGCGTTTCATTCAGCCTTTGCGACGGACGATCAGAAAGAAGGTATGGCCGCCTTCATCGCGAAGCGAAAACCGGTATTCAAGAACAAATAATCAAACAATGGTACGCACTCGTTTCGCGCCTAGTCCCACGGGCTATCTGCACATCGGCGGCGCACGCACGGCGCTGTATTCCTGGGCTTACGCGCGTAAGCACGGCGGCAAATGCATTCTGCGTATCGAAGACACCGATGTGGAGCGCTCCACAACCGAATCGAGCCAAGCCATACTCGAGGCTATGCATTGGCTCGGGCTCGATTACGACGAGGGGCCGTTCTATCAGATGCAGCGCCTGGATCGCTATCGCGAAGTCGCGGAAAAACTCATCGGCGAGGCCACAGCCTATCTTTGCTTTGCGAGCAAAAATGAGTTGGATGACATGCGCCACGCTCAGCGTGCGCGAGGCGAGAAGCCGCGCTATGACGGCCGCTGGCGGCCAGAAAACGCGGGGGGCAGGACACCCCCCGGCGATGTCAAACCGGTAATCCGGTTTCGCAACCCTGACGACGGTGACGTCACGTGGAATGATCTGGTCAAAGGCCCCATCTCCATATCCAACCGCGAGCTGGACGATCTTGTCATCATTCGCGCCGATGGCGTGCCAACCTATAACTTCGGCGTCGTTGTCGACGATCTCGACATGGGCATGACCCACATCATTCGTGGTGACGATCACGTCAACAACACGCCGCGCCAGATCAATATTTTTCGCGCACTCGGCGCGCCGTTGCCGGAATTCGGCCACGTCCCGATGATCCTGGGTCATGACGGGGAACGGCTGTCGAAACGCCATGGCGCCGTCAGCGTCATGCAGTATCACGAACACGGCTATTTGCCGGAAGCATTGCTGAATTACCTGGCGCGCTTGGGCTGGGCCCACGGCGACGACGAAATTTTTTCCATGACGCAGTTCGTCGAATGGTTCGATCTTAACAACATCAGCCGTTCCCCCGCGCGGTTCGATGCGGAAAAACTATCTTGGCTTAACCAGCATTACCTCAAGGAATCCAGCGGCGCGACGCTGGCGCCGCTGATTGCTCCACGCCTGAGAGCGCGCGAATGTGACGTCGCAGACGATGATCCTAAGCTCGCCGCCGTTGCCGATTTGCTGAAGCCTCGCGCGACCACCCTGGAGAATCTTGCCGACGGGGCCGTATACTTTTACCGAGCCGTTGAAGTCAACGGGGCGTTGCGTAAGGAGCAACTCAAACCCGAGATATTGCCGGTTCTTGAATCGATTGCCGACCAATTACAAAACATAGCGTGGACCCGGGAAGCCATCAATAACGTCATAAAGGAAACCGCTGCGGCCCATAAGTTGAAGCTTGGTCAAATCGGTATGCCGCTGCGAGTCGCGCTGTCCGGTGGTACGCAAACACCGCCCTTGGATGCAACACTCGAACTGATCGGGCGCGAGGAAGTTAGTGCGAGGATCAGGAAGCACCTGTAAAACCCCGTGGAGAACCGCATGGTTATTGGCTCTCAGGAAGGCGCCGGGTCTCTACGATAGAAGCCCGGATAAGAACGAGGTAACGAGTTTCAGTGTGAGATCGGCTTGTTCCCGGTGGGGCGTGTGGCCGCAGTTCGGCAGTAGGTGCTTGCTGGTAGTGCCTTCCACCGCGGCGGCCACGGCATCGATCTGCGCAATGCTGCCATATTTGTCTTGCTCTCCCTGAATCAGCAAAGTCGCGCAGGTGATCGATGGTAAATAAGTCTCGATATTCCAGTCGCGAAAACTCGGGCTGGTCCAGATATCGTGCCAGCCCCAAAAGGTCTTGTCTGCGTCGCGATGATGCCGGGCAAGCTTATGCGGCAGATCGGTGGTGCGATAGTTGAGGCCGGCTTGGGCAATGCCACGCAATGAAATTTCTTCGACGAACACATGGGGCGCTTCAAGAACGAGCCCAGCTACCGGATGACCGGCGCCGGCATAAATCAAGGCGATCGATGCGCCATCGCTATGGCCAAATAGAATCGTTTTCTGAATTCCCAATTTGCGCAACAACGCCGGCAGCACATCCAAGGCTTCGCGATGCATGTAGTCCGGTTGTCTCTTTTCTTCGAGCGTGCTCGATTGCCCGTGACCATGGCGGGAATAGATGACGGCCCCGGCCCCCGTCGCCGCGGCAACTCGGTCCGGAAATTCCCGCCAGAGACTGACGGATCCCAATCCTTCGTGGAGAAAAACTAGCGTCGGCAGGCGTTTCTCGGAAGGATCGATCAAGCGGAGTTCCAGCAGGCGACCGCTGAGGTTTATTTCGGTGAGAGTGTCAGTCACGCTGCGGTTTCGCTCAAGATGAATGCGCACACATTATTCTGGTTATTCCAACAGCGAAAATCATTGGTATGCTACAGGTTTTTGAAACCTGGGAAAATGTGAAATGCATTACGCCTTGCCGCTCTGGGAAGCGCCAAGTATCGCCATCGCGAACAGCGAAAGTCGATTTCCCGTACACCGCATCTATTGTGTGGGCCGGAACTACGCAGAGCACGCCCGCGAAATGGGGGCCGATCCCGAACGCGAACCACCATTTTTCTTTTGTAAACCCCCCGACGCTGTGGTGACAAGCGGCAGCAGAATTCCTTATCCGCTAGCGACGCAAAATCTCCATCATGAAGTTGAGCTAGTCGTCGCGCTGCAATCCGGCGGCGTGCATATCGAGCCGGAAGCCGCGCTGGACCTGGTGTTTGGCTACGCGGTCGGCGTCGACCTGACACGGCGGGACTTGCAGCAGGCTTTGCGTGAAAAAGGCCGTCCCTGGGACGTCGGCAAAGCATTCGACCGCGCAGCGCCCATCGGTGCGCTTATGCCGGCATTGGCCGGCGGACACCCGAGCAAATCGGCGATCGGCTTGAAAGTCAACGGCGAGGTCAAACAAAACGGCGACGTAAGCGACATGATCTGGAACGTGCCGCACATCATCGCCCATCTTTCTGAATTATTTGAACTGAAAGCGGGCGACTTAATTTTTACCGGCACCCCCGCCGGCGTCGGGCCGATCCAGCCTGGTGATCTCATAGAAGCTTCTATTACCGGACTACCGGCCTTGCACTTTACGGTGGTGTGAAAATGCGAAAACTCTACGGCTATTTCCGCAGCTCTGCCGCTTTCCGTGCACGCATCGCGCTCAACTTGAAGGGTTTGGATTACGAACGAGCGATCATACATTTAACGAAGCACGGCGGCGAACAGTTCGCGCCGGAATATATAACGTTGAATCCGCAATCACTCGTTCCCGTGCTTCAGGAAGGTGAACTCACGCTCACGCAGTCGCTGGCGATCATCGAGTATCTCGACGAGGTGTATCCCGAGCCGCCTTTCCTACCCCAGTCTGCGATCGAACGCGCCCGTGTACGATCG
>JALYOK010000240.1 GCA_030856925.1 Pseudomonadota bacterium | reverse complement strand
GGATTGCTCTGTGTTTACGGGGTGGTCATGACAGCCAACCTTCTGCGGGAAGAAGGTCTTATAAGCAAGGTGCGAACGTTTACGAATCTGTAGACTAGAAACGCTTTGACTTAACAAATAAGGAAGTTAAATTGAGCTTAATTGAACGTGCGGCGGGAAGAATCGCCGAGAGTGGCCGTGAAGCGCCGAAATTGAATCCAGCCGACGTAATCCCGTCGACTGTACCGCCCCACGATTCAACGATTGAACGCGCGGGAGCAAAGCTGCATGAGCGCCAGACGGACAGCAGGCATGCAATGCTTAGCCCTAACACAACCCCGAGCCATAACCCCCCATCGATGCTCGACCTTCAGAAAGCTCGGCGTGAACCTACCATGGCCCAGGCGTCCCCTCAGGGAATTATTAACCTGGCTCGCCTTAAGCAAGCGGGGATGATTACGCCCGACGGCGAGCGCACCACGATCGCTGAAGAGTTCCGCCAAATCAAGCGTCCTCTGCTCATGAACGCGTTCAACCAAGGTGTTGCCCAAGTGAAAAATGGAAACTTGATCATGGTGACGAGTTCGCTGCCCGGTGAGGGCAAAAGCTTCAGCTCTGTGAATTTGGCTATGAGCATCGCCATGGAAATGGACCACACGGTTCTGTTAGTCGATGCCGACGTCGCCAAACCGTCTGTTCCTAGCTTGCTGGGCCTGAAGGCTGATCGAGGCCTGATGGACCTACTACTTGATGATTCCTTGCAGTTGTCGGATGTTCTAATTAAAACTAACGTAGAAAAGCTAGTACTATTGCCTGCAGGACGAGGGCATCGTTATTCGACGGAGTTGCTTGCCAGCGTGGCAATGCGGCGACTCATCGAAGAAATGGGCCAGCGCTATTCCGACCGTATTATCATTTTTGATTCCCCACCTTTGCTCGCGACCAGTGAAGCTCGTGTACTCGCCGGTTATATGGGGCAAATCGTAGTGGTGGTGGAAGCTCAGAAGACAACACATGAAGCGCTGCGTGATGCCCTAAAGCATCTGGAGCACTGTGAGGTTGTAGGCATGTTGTTGAATAAAGGCAGCTACTTGACGGGAAGCGGCTACTATGGGTCCTACTACGGCACCTATGGCAAACAATAGGAGCAACAGCCGCCGCCGTTATAGGACTCTAGCGCAGCCATCAAACGTAGCAAACGGAATTCTGCTCGAAGTAGTAAATTTGGTTTTATTGGTCGGTATGCTTTCGAGTCCATCAACATTCGCGGTTGGCCCCTATGATCCCGTTGGAGCGGCCAGCAACCCACCCGCTTACGGACCTCAAGTTGAGAGAGGTGGCTTGCACGTAACGCCGCGGATTTCTGTTCGCGAAACATATACCGACAATGTTGCGCTCGCCCCGGGAGACCAGAAAAACTCCGATTTCATCTCGGAAATCGCACCGGGCTTGAGCGTTACCGACAAAACTGCGCGGACTGATTTAAAGATTGATTACTCGCTGAATAATCTTTTCTACGCCCGCGATAGCGATCGCAATACCTTAAATCATCAATTACAGGGTTTTGGCAAATTCGAGATTGTTGAAGATTTACTTTATTTGGATAGCCGCGCTCAGATCAGTCAGCAGGCAGTATCTGCATTGGGTCCAATCGGACCCGATTCTTCGACGAGTGACAACAATCGAACGTTCCGATCCTATTCATTAGGTCCCTACCTACGGAAACGCTTTGGTCGCCAAGCTGTGGCGGAAGCGCGTTACACGTTTAGCCAAGTGAGCAGCAATTCTGCCACGTCAGCCGTTTCTGACAGCATCGGAAATCGTGTTTCCTTGGGAGTCGAAAGTGGCCCGGCCTACAACATGCTAGGTTGGGGAGTCAATTTCATCGAGGATCAAATCGATTACGAGAATTTTGAAGATACGAAATTTCAAAGTTTAACGGGATCAGCACGCTACCGAATAAGCAAAGGGCTTTTTGCGACTGGCTCGCTCGGTTATGACAAGAACGACTACTTCACGACCGGCGATAAACCGGAAGGTATGGCCTTTAGTTTGGGCGTCGATTGGCGCCCAACGCGACGTACTCACCTCACCGCCCGGGCCGGGCGGCGCTACTTTGGCAGCACGTATAACTTCGCCTTTCTTCATCGGACGAGGAGGAGCGCGTGGGATATCTCTTATACCCAAGGATTACAGACTTCTCGATCGCAGTTTATCATTCCACCGGGCGGGCTTGATCGGAACCAAATCGAAGAGTCGCTGAGACTATCTAATCCTGGCCTCACGGAGGAAGAGTTACGTCAACGAACTGATGACATCATTAGCCGCTTCGGCACCAATGTACAAACCAATATCGTCTTTGTTGAAAAGAAATGGCGTGGGCTTTTTACCTTGAATCTTGCCAAGAGCGACATTCTATTGAGTGCATTCGATACCGTTCGGGATTCAGAAGTTACCCAAAGTGTTAGTATTTTTAGTAATTCCGGGGATTTTTCCCTGAGCCGAGTGATCAAGCAATCGGGTGTTGGAGCCCGCTGGAACTATCGGCTGACCGCCCGTAACCGTGCGAGTATCGGGCTAGATTTATCCCGTTTTAGATTTGTCGATATCCAGCGAACCGACATCATCAGTGCGTTCAATTTGGGTTTTAGTCGCAAGCTGTCACAAACTGCCAGCGGTTCTCTCCACTATCGTCATCTCCAGCGAGATTCGAATTTTGGTTCGGGTGAATACGACGAGAACGCCATATTTGGCTCAATTACCGCCACGTTCTAGAAAGCAGCTATGTACGAAGCCTTCTATCATTTACGCGCAAAACCATTTCAATTAAGCCCAGACCCCAGCTTCTTCTACGGCAGCAAGGGCCATAAACGGGCTATGTCTTACCTCGAATACGGCTTGCATCAAGGTGAGGGATTTATTGTTATTACCGGGGAAGTAGGCGCTGGAAAGACGACTTTGGTTCGCAACCTGTTCAAGAAATTGCAGGGAGAAAACGTTGTCGCAGCCCAATTGGTTAGCACGCAACTCGATGCTGATGATATGTTGCGCATGATCGCGGCCGCATTTGGTTTGCCTCACGAAGAAAACAACAAGGCCACCTTGCTTAAACGGCTGGAGAATTTCTTGCTTAATTGCCAAAATTTGGGTAAGCGAGCTCTATTGATTGTTGATGAGGCGCAGAATCTCAGCCCGCGTGCCGTTGAAGAACTACGCATGCTTTCCAATTTTCAATCGCAGGAGAAATCACTTTTACAGAGTTTCTTGCTCGGCCAGCCAGAGTTTCGATACACCATGGCTAGTGAGGGTATGCAACAACTGCGTCAGCGGGTAACCGCCTCCTATCACCTAGGTCCAATGGATCGACAAGAGACCCGGGAATACATCGAACATCGGATGCGAACGGTGGGCTGGAACCATGATCCAAATTTTACCAATGACGCCTTCGCTGGAATTTACGACTACGCCGCTGGTATTCCTCGCAAGATCAATACGCTATGTGATCGTTTGCTATTAATGGGTTATCTCGAAGAAATGCATCAGATCGATGCTGCGGCGGTGCACGAAGTAGTTGCCGAAATTAAGAATGAAATGGCCGTCCCCTCCACTGACCCGTCTGGCTTGAGTTCTGTTCCCTACGCAGTTAGTTCGCCGGTAGTACAAGTAAAGCAGCTTGAATTAGAGTCTAATTTGGTTAGCCTTGAGAAACGCATAGGACAGGTCGAGCGGTCTGTCGTCACCATGTTAAAGTTGATGCGGGAGGTGTTGTCCGTCGCCGGACTTAAGCGCTTTCGAACAGACCCACATCCGAACGACAAGGTCGTTGCAATTAAGGAATAGCATTGAGTAAAAAGATTCTCTGTGTCGTGGGTGCACGGCCTAACTTCATGAAAATCGCGCCGGTAATAGCCGCACTGAAGGTAGGTCCTACGCCCTTCGAGATCTGTTTACTACATACCGGCCAACACTACGACACGGCCATGAACGACCAGTTTTTTACGGCTTTGAATATCCCTCGCCCCAACATAAACCTGGATGTAGGGTCGGGGTCCCATGCGGTACAAACCTCGGAGATCATGAGGCGTTTTGAACCCGTTCTGGATCAAGAAATGCCGGACGCGATTCTGGTGGTGGGTGATGTTAATTCGACTATCGCGTGTGCGTTGGTCGCCGCGAAAAAAGGCATTAAGGTCATTCACGTTGAAGCCGGGTTACGCAGCTACGATCGTGCCATGCCGGAGGAAATCAATCGTGTATTGACCGACCAAATTTCCGATATCCTTTTTACAACTGAACGGGAAGCGCAGGAAAATCTCCATAGGGAAGGAATTGAAAGGGAGAGAGTGCACTTTGTCGGCAATGTGATGATCGATACCCTGAAAAGCCAGTTGCCCTACGCGACACCGGTGACCACAATCCTGGGCCAGGCGGGGGTTTCCCCGAGCTTTTTGGGGAGTAAGAAAGCTTATGCGGTATTAACGCTACATCGACCTGCTAACGTTGATGATGTAGCAGTTCTAGGCGCCGTGTTGAGCGCGATCGGCAAGGTGAGCCGGTCCTTACCCGTTATTTTTCCCATCCATCCACGTACACGGAGCAGAATCGAAGGCTTTGGACTAATGGAATTGATTACCTTAGCAAACATCAGCCTATTGCCTCCACAAGGTTATTTGGAAATGTTAGGGCTGATGAAAGACGCACGGATGGTGTTAACGGATTCCGGCGGCATCCAAGAAGAAACGACCGCCTTGGGCGTGCCCTGCATTACATTGCGACACAATACCGAACGACCAATCACCGTAACCGAAGGTACCAATACTATTGCGGGTACCGATCCAGAGAAAATTCAAGCAGTCGTCAACGAAATTCTACAAATTGGCGGCAAGGTTGGCAAAGCACCGGAATTTTGGGACGGCAAAGCGTCCCACCGCATCGCTGCCGTGTTGCACGACTGGTTTGGTCGGTTTCCCCGCCGCCAAGTTACGTAGTACAAGTCCGATGCTCGAACTGCCCATAAGGAATGCTTTTTCCATCGACGTCGAGGACTACTTTCACGTTTCTGCACTCGCCCCCCATTTCCCGCGACACACTTGGGATCGTCAACCGTTCCGTATCGAGCGCAATGTAGATCGCATGCTGGCGATGCTCGACGACAACCAAGCTCAAGCGACATTTTTTACGCTGGGCTGGGTTGCTGAACGCCACCCACAACTTGTCAAGCGAATCGTTGCCGGGGGACATGAACTCGCCAGCCATGGCTTTGGTCACCAGCGGGCATCGGATCTCGGTCGCGATGAGTTTTTCAATGATATCGCCCACGCGAAGATGTGTCTCGAAGATCTAAGCGGTCTGCCGGTAATCGGATACCGCGCTCCGAGTTTCTCAATTGGCGAGAACAATCTCTGGGCGCTCGATACCCTGGCCGAAGCCGGGTACGAATATAGTTCCAGCATTTACCCTATCCGCCACGATCATTATGGGATGCCCAATGCGCCGCGTTTCGCCTTTCGTCCAAGCAGCAAAAATTCCTTGCTGGAACTGCCGGCCACGACCATTAGGTTGTTCAATCGAAATTTGCCCGCCGCCGGTGGTGGTTACTTTCGTCTCCTGCCGTACCAAATCTCGCGCTGGTTCATTAACCGGGTGAATAAGACAGACAGGCAACCTTGCATTTTTTACTGCCATCCGTGGGAAATTGATCCGGAACAGCCACGGCCTAGCGGCCTGACGCTGAAAACTCGCTTCCGTCATTATGTAAACCTTGCTCGAACGGAAACTCGTTTACGTCGGTTGCTGAAGGATTTTCGCTGGGGTCGCGTCGATCAAATTTTTCTCGGGAAGCCGAATTGACGAGTAATGCAATCGACTTTCCGTTGGCCACGGCATCCGCAGGCACCGGCGTGATCGATGTTGCCCTTATCATACATACGCTAACAGATCGCGACAGTGTTCGTTGGGATGACTTCGTAAATTCGTGCTCTGAGGCGACATTCTTCCATCGCGCCGGCTGGAAGGAGATTATGGAGCGCGCTTTCGGACATCGTACCTTTTTTCTCTATGCAGAATCAAACGGAGAAATCCAGGGCGTTCTGCCCCTTGCTGAGGTAAAAAGTTGGTTATTCGGACACTCGCTTTGTTCTCTGCCGTTTTGTGTGTACGGCGGTATTGCCGCTAATTCGGAGGCCGCGCGTGAAAAGCTGGACCTTGCCGCCCAAGAACTCGCAAACAAACTCCATGTCGATCACCTTGAATACCGGAGCTTCAAGGCGACCCACCCGGGTTGGGCCAACAAGGATCTTTATGTAACTTTTCGCAAACAAATATATTCGGACCCTAAGGAAAATATGCTCGTGATACCGCGCAAACAACGAGCGATGGTCCGAAAAGGTGTAAAAGCCGGCCTTCGGAGCGAAATAGATCATAACGTCGATCGGTTTTATGCGCTGTTTTCTGACAACGTGCATCGCCATGGAACGCCGGCGCTGTCGAAGCAGTATTTCCGGCTGCTTACTGAAGTTTTCGGTGACGACTGCGAAGTCCTGACTGTGGTCGATCAAAGCAATCGATCTCTCAGCAGCGTTTTGACTTTTTATTTTCGTAAGGAAGTATTGCCGTACTACGCAGGCGATGATGTTGCGGGTCGTGCACTGGCAGCGAATGACTTCAAATACTGGGATCTAATGCGACGAGCCACCGAACGCGGATGCAAACTTTTCGATTTTGGCCGCAGCAAAATTGGCACCGGTCCATACCAGTTTAAGAGAAATTGGGGTTTCGAACCCACGCCACTCAATTATGAATATCAGTTACATAGCGGTAAAACGGTGCCTGACAAGAATCCTCTAAATCCAAAGTATCGCCTGTTCATCAAGGTGTGGCAGACGATGCCCTTAGCGGTAGCTAATCGGCTTGGCCCTTACCTGGTCAAGTATTTAGGTTAGTTATGATGAAGCATCTGCTGTTACTGATACATCGCCTACCCTTTCCTCCAAACAAAGGCGATAAGCTTAGGTCGTATCACTTGCTCAAATTTCTATCGCAGGAGTATTGTATCCACCTCGGCACCTTTGTGGATACCGAAGAAGACTGGCAGTATGTCGACGAAGTTAAGAAATTCTGTTACGACAGTTTTTTTGCGCGCCTAGACGGACGAAAGGCGCAAATCAACAGCCTACGAGGGTTTATAACTGGTCAGGCGCTAACACTACCATATTACTTCGATCGCGGCCTCCAGGATTGGGTCAACCAAAAGCTTACGCTCGTGACGCTGAAGCACGCGCTCGTATTCTCCTCCGCGATGGCACAGTACTTGCCACGAGCAAGTTCTATGACGCGAGTTGCAGACTTGGTTGATGTCGATTCGGACAAATGGGCACAGTACGCAAAAAGCAAGTCATGGCCGCTTTCCTGGGTGTACACACGGGAAGCGCGTCGTCTACTTACCTTCGAACGCCAAGTCGCGCGAGATTTCAATGCAACGGTTCTCGTGAATGAGCGCGAGGCTGCGTTATTTAGATCGCTGGCGCCAGAATCCGCCGATCGCGTCACTCACGCCAACAATGGTGTCGATACGGACTACTTCTCTCCTAAGCACGCGCTCGACAATCCTTACCCGGCAAATGTTCTAGCGCTGGCGTTCACCGGGGCGATGGACTACTGGCCCAACGTCGACGCGGCGGAATGGTTCGTCCATGAAGTCTTCATTAAGCTGCGCTCTGAATCTCCGCAAGCGAGTTTTTACATCGTGGGTGCGCGACCCTGTGCTCGGGTAAAGAAGCTCGCTGATTTTCCCGGTGTGGTTGTGACCGGTTCTGTACCGGACATTCGGCCCTATCTCGCCCATGCTAGGCTGGCTGTAGCGCCGCTGAGAATCGCGCGCGGCACGCAAAATAAGGTCCTAGAGGCTATGGCCATGGGGAAGATCGTGATCGCGTCTCCGGAAGCTGCTCAAGGTATAGCCGCCGAAGCAGATCAAGAAATCATTGTCGCCAAGACCGGAACGGAGTTCTTAAAACAGGTCTCGGCGCACCTAAGTGGATTACAAAACGAAATCGTTGGCAACAGAGCCCGTTCTCGTGTAATGAAAGACTACAGTTGGCAAGCCAATCTAGGGCATATCGGAAGACTGCTTCAACCAGCGAGTGACGCACCTTTCAATGGCCAGGGGGAAGATTCGACCCATATTCGTGCGCACATCTTGTCTTTTCCAGCAAGGAAGTCAGCATGAAGTCGGAGCATGAGAAACATCTGTGGCCTGAACCTGAATTAGTCGCGGTGCATCAAGGCGCCTATGTTTGGCGGCTCTGTGGTCTGTTGATTTTTGCGTCTCTGATATGGCTCTTTACTTGGTACGGTGAAACGACCCTTTCCACGTTGGCTATATGGCAACGATCCGATACCTATGCCCATGGTTTTTTGATATTTCCCATCAGCGCTTATCTAATCTGGACTCGTCGTCAAGAATTGCTGATGTTACTCCCCCGGCCGAGCACATTGGGACTCGTGGCGTTGATGGGCTTGGGGTTCGTATGGTTGCTTGCCGATTCTGCCGAAGTACTTGTTGCGTCCCAATATGCGCTCGTCGCGATGGTGCCCGTCCTCGTCTGGGCAGTATTAGGCCATCGCGTGGGTCTTGCGTTGCTCTTCCCACTGCTTTTTCTGCTGTTCGCTGTCCCCGTTGGTGAATTCTTGCTTTTGCCTCTAATGAATTTCACTGCCGATTTCACAGTTACCGCGCTTCGAATTACCGGAATTCCGGTGTTTCGCGAAGGGAATTTTTTCACCGTACCCAGCGGCAGTTGGTCTGTGGTCGAAGCGTGCAGCGGCTTACGCTATCTAATTGCGTCGTTAACGCTTGGTTGCCTGTTCGCATATCTTACGTATCGCAGTATTTGGCGTCGCATCGCGTTTATCGCCCTTTCTATCATAGTCCCAATTATTGCAAATGGTTTCCGAGCATATCTGATCGTAATGATAGGGCACCTTAGCAACAACAAACTTGCGACCGGCGTCGACCATGTCATCTACGGCTGGGTGTTTTTCGGCTTCGTGATGATGTTGTTGTTTTGGTTAGGCTCGCGGTGGCGGGAGTCGCACAAATCGACTTCAAGTAAAGAAGCGAAGTCGGGCCGCGGGCTCGATTCTGCGGCAGCACCCTTGGGAAAAATAGCCGCGTTTGGGGCCGCAAGCGCGCTAATCGCTGCTGTTTGGCCAACTTATGCGCGTCACTTGGATATGCTGCCTCCCAACCCGGCGCCGATCACCTTGACCAGCCCTGTGGAGAGCCCAGAATGGCAAATGAACAGCCACAGCATCACCGATTGGCAGCCTCTCTTCTTAACGGCCCAAGGACAATTCAAACAAGCCTATCATAAGGACGGAAAGTACGTCGAACTCTTAGTCAAGTATTATCGAAATCAACACCAAGATGCCGAGTTGATCAATTCCAGCAACCAGCTAACGAGCACTCACCGCTCGACCTGGGGCCGAATCTCCAATGAGTCCCGTCAGCTTCGGGTAGGCGACCGTTTGCTAAGTATCGTCGAAGCCAAGCTAACATCACCTCGCAGTAGGCTTCTAGTTTGGACTTGGTATTGGGTAGGTGGACACTATACGGACAATGTTTACCTCGCAAAAATCTACCACGCAAAAGCTAAACTTCTCAATCAGGGTGATGACGCAGCGGCGATTTTCGTTTATACGAGTTATGACGATTCTTCGGAGCCCGCAAGAGAGTTACTCAACAGTTTTGTGCTTGAAATGTTCCCCGCGATTGATGTCATTTTGGCGCATGCCAAGCGCTGACACTTGATTAGGGAGCCATTAGTCATGCCCGAAGTTCCCCTCGTCGCCCACGTCATCCATCATCTGGTAATCGGTGGGCTAGAGAACGGTTTGGTCAACCTGATCAATCGTATGCCCGCCAGTCGTTATCGCCACGCCATCGTATGTATGACGCGCTATTCGGATTTTCGCAACCGCATCCAAAATCCCACTGTGGAGGTGTTTGCTCTCAATCGTAGAGATGGGTCAGATTGGCCGGCCCGGGTTGAGCTGTTTCGACTAATTCGTAGACTTAAACCAGCGATTGTGCATAGTCGCGGCATGTCGGGCCTGGATAGCATGCTACCGGCAATGTTAAACGGTGTAAGTGCACGCATACACGGTGAGCACGGCCGGGATATGAATGACCTTGATGGCACCAATCTCAAAGCCCAGTGGGTGCGCCGTTTGCACCGCCCTTTTATCAGTCACTACATTGCGCTGTCTAAAGACTTGAAATCCTATCTTGAGAAAAAGATCCGTGTTCCCGAAAGACGGATCACACAAATCTACAACGGAGTTGATTGTCAATACTTTCGTCCCGCTTTATCGGGGCGCGCGCCTTTGCCGGAAAGCGGCTTCGCAAATGACACCAGTTTTATCATCGGTACGGTAGGGCGCATGCAGGCGGTAAAGGATCAGGTTAATCTAACTAAGGCATTCATTCTTCTCGCCACCTTGCTCCCTGAAAAAAAACACCAATTGAGGCTGGTAATCGTCGGGGACGGACCATTATGGGCGCAATGCGGAAAGCTCTTGGATGTGGCTGGCCTTCGCCATCTAGCCTGGCTTCCCGGAGCGCGGGATGATGTCGCCGACCTCATGCGTGGAATGGACCTTTTCATTCTCCCGTCCCTCGCCGAGGGGATTTCGAATACCATACTTGAAGCAATGGCCTGTGGCCTGCCTGTGATTGCAACGCAGGTTGGGGGAAACCCTGAACTCGTGGAAGAGGGTATTACGGGCAGTCTAATACCGGCGGCCGACCCAGGCGCCCTTGCCGAGGCAATGATTCCGTACCTGCTAATTCCAGGGCTTTGCGCAAATCGCGGACGAGCGGGCAGAATACGAACGGAGAGCCAATTCAGCATTGAGTCCATGGTTGATAGCTATATGCGAGTCTACGACCGTGTGCTAGAACGGAAAACTGTACAAACTGTCATGCAAAGCTAACGTCATGTGCGGCATAGTCGGCCTCTTCGATTTACGTGGTGCTAAGGAGATTTCAGGCTCGATACTTGAACGCATGAATCAAGCGCAATTTCATCGCGGCCCAGACGAGGGCGGTATCCATATTGAGCCGGGCGTGGGTTTGGGCCATCGCCGCCTATCAATTATCGATCTGTCCTCAGGACAACAGCCGTTATTTAATGAAGACCATAGCGTTGTCGTGGTGTTTAACGGTGAGATTTACAATTTCCAAGAGTTAATGCTCGAATTGACGGCTCTTGGGCACAATTTTCGGACCCGCAGCGACACGGAAGTGATCGTCCATGCGTGGGAGGAGTGGGGTGATGCCTGCGTTAATCGCTTTCGCGGCATGTTTGCCTTCGTTCTTTGGGATCGTAATCGTCAGACTCTTTTCTTGGCACGTGACCGACTCGGTGTGAAACCGTTGTTCTACACGATCTTACCTGACAATACCCTCGCGTTTGGCTCGGAGCTAAAGGCTCTCCTTTGTCATCCAAAATTGTCGCTAGCCATCGACCCTCGTTCTGTCGAGGACTATTTCGCCTATGGCTACGTGCCGGAACCGCGCACCATCTACAAGCACGCCTTTAAGCTTCCGCCTGGCCACACGCTGACCATTCAAAGAGGTAAGCCGGTCCCGTCAACTAAAGAGTATTGGGACTTGTTGTTTCAATCTGGAGACTATATAAGCGAAAAAGATGCTCAAAGTGAGTTGATCGAGCGTCTGCGCGAAGCAGTCAAAATACGTTTGATATCGGAAGTCCCGCTTGGCGCCTTTCTATCCGGCGGCGTGGACTCGAGTGCTGTCGTTGCCATGATGGCCGGGATGTCCAACGAACCCGTCAATACCTGCTCGATATCCTTTGGCGATCCGAAGTTCAACGAGTCCCAGTACGCACGTGAAGTCGCGGAACGCTATCAAACCAACCATCGTGTGGAACAGGTCGATCCCGACGATTTCGACCTGGTTGACACTCTGGCCTCGCTTTACGACGAACCCTACGCCGATAGCTCCGCTATGCCAACCTACCGTGTTTGCCAACTTGCCCGCAAGTCGGTGACAGTGGCGCTGTCCGGGGATGGCGGCGACGAAAATTTCGCTGGTTATCGCCGCTATCGTTGGCACATGAACGAGGAGAAAATACGTTCTTTTATGCCCCTTCGTGTCCGGCGTCCGCTCTTTAGCGTCGCCGGGAAACTCTATCCCAAAGCAGATTGGGCGCCGAGGATCTTCAGAGCGCGAACAACGCTGCAGGCGTTGGCACGCAATTCGGTCGAAGCCTATTTTCATACGATTTCGATCATGGACGACGACATGCGCGGTAAGCTCTTCAGCGATAGCTTCCGCCGCGAATTGCAGGACTATCAGGCCATCGAAGTCCTACAGTATCACGCGAATCGCGCCTCCATTCAGGAAGGGCTTTCATTGATACAGTATCTGGATACGAAAACTTATCTGCCGGGCGATATTCTGACAAAGGTTGATCGCGCCAGCATGGCCCACGCGTTGGAAGTACGCGAGCCCCTCCTAGACCATCCCATGATCGAGTGGTTAGCGCGGTTACCGGAACACTACAAGCTCAAGGGGCAGGAGGGAAAGTACATACTCAAGAAATCCCTAGAGCCCTATCTACCGGACTCGATCCTTTACCGGAACAAGATGGGTTTCGCGATCCCTCTCGCCAGTTGGTTTCGTGGTCCGCTGAAAAGGAAGTTGCACGATATGGTACTCGGTTCTCGGCTCGCTGAAACCGGCTTCTTTAATTCGAGCTATTTGAAACATATGGTCGATCAACATCAATCCGGCCTCCGAGATTACAGTTCCCCACTATGGTCGGTCTTAATGTTTGATTCGTTTCTGCGTCTGTCGGAACGAGGTGTGAGTAAGCCCGAATCCGTACTCGCGGTTGTCTAACTTTCGAGCATGTTGTTAATACTGAAGCATGGGATTCTGTTGAATTGCGGGTGCTCGCAATCCGATCAACGTTCTTCTGACACCTAAGTCCCCATGAGAGCGATGAAGATACTCACGTTCTCGACGCTGTATCCGAACGCTCAATTTCCATCCCATGGAATCTTTGTCGAGACCCGCTTGCGCCATCTGCTAGCGAATTTCAAAGGCGTATCAACGCAAGTTGTTGCGCCAGTCCCGTGGTTCCCATTTTCGGCGCGAAGATTTGGGCGCTATGGCAAGCTGGCGCGGATACCCCGTTCCGAAGTTCGACATGACATACAAGTAATTCACCCAGGCTACTTGCATCTACCGAAAATCGGGATGGCCTCGGCCCCACAGTTTTTGGCGCGGGCGAGTTTACCCGTGCTGAAAAATCTGATCGCGACCGGCTTTGATTTTGACATAATCGATGCCCATTACTACTATCCCGATGGTGTTGCGGCGACCATGTTGGGTAAACAACTGGGGAAACCCGTGATCATTACGGCGCGCGGCACCGATATTAATCTCATTCCCCACTTCTCAACGCCCCGCAAGATGATCCTTCAATCGGCCCATGAGGCTGCGGCATCGATCACCGTGTGCGAGGCTCTTAAATCGGAGATGACACGGTTGGGTGCGGAATCCAGCAAAATCTATCCGCTGCGCAACGGCGTAGACTTACAGCTGTTTCAGCCAATCGACCGTGAAAAAGTTAGAAGGGAACTAGGTTGGACCACGAAAACGTTGGTTTCGGTTGGCCATCTAATAGAACGCAAAGGACATCATCTCGTAATCGATGCGATGCGCGACTTGCGGGATTTTCGTCTGGTCGTTATCGGTAGTGGGGAAGAAAAGGGGAATTTGCATCGGTTGGCCTGCACCGCCGGCGTTCGCGACCGTGTCGATTTTTTGCCGAGTATCACGCAGACTGAGTTACTCAAGTACTACGGAGCATCGGACGCGCTGGTGCTGGCATCGAGCAGAGAGGGTTGGGCCAATGTTCTGCTCGAAGCCATGGCCTGTGGCACGCCAGTGGTCGCTACAAATATTTGGGGTACGCCCGAAGTGGTTAAGAGTCGCGATGCAGGTGTTTTAGTTCCTACACGTACAGCCGATGCTATCGTCACCGGAGTGAAGGCCCTTTTCGCTGACTATCCGGACCATAGTGCTACGCGTCGCTACGCGGAGGGATTCAATTGGCGCGAGACGTCTGAAGGCCAGATGGCATTGTTTTGTTCCGTTCTCGCCCGGAAAGCGGCCTAAGTTCGTATGCTTGCGGGCGCCATCAGCTATGATCCGACAGTTAACATACAAGCTTGGGCGCAAACGCTGGTCAGTCGTGCGACCCGTTCGCCGATGGAAAGATATCGTTCGTTGTTCCATAGTGAACAGATTGTGATCTACGTAATCGAGCGGCCAATTGACCGGCCGTTTGTTCCACATTGGTCAACGGTAGATGGCGAACTATGGTTGGTAGGCGACGTTTGCTATAAATACCAACAAACCGAGCTTCAGCCACCGAAGTCCCTACGAGACTTCAGTTCGAAAACGGAATATGGACGTTGTCTAGCACTGCAAGTCTCAGCTGACCATAGAACTTTGCGTATTGCCAGCGATCGACTAGGCATCCAGTGGTTATATTTTGCGAAACTTAAGGGAGGCTTGTTATTCGCTAGCCATTTCGCCGCACTGGCTGAAATGATCCGCGACACGCTAACCGTCGATCATTCCAGCGCGCTCATGGAGCTTGCGCTGGGGTATACGCCCGATCACCGGACAATATTTAACGAGATTCATTTGATCCGACCAGGTGCGGTTATCGAGATCAGTTCGCAAGGAATAAAAGATCTGTACGCTGCTCCCGTGATTTATGGGGATCGGCTCTTCGGGGCCAATCAGCCGCAGAAGTTCGCGGCTCTCGACGAGTGCTTCGACCGAATCGCAAAATCGGAAATGGTTTCGCGCAAGTCGCAATTGGTGTTATCGCTGTCCGCGGGTTTTGACTCACGTTATGCTCTTGGCTTCCTCGGCCGCCACGACGTTAAGCCCCGCTGCTTTACGTTTGGGCATCCGGATAGCGAGGAAATACGCGGCGCCACAGCCGTGGCGGCAAAATCTGGACTTTCCACTGAAGTATTTGCCATTCCCGACTCAAGCTGGGATCAATGGCGCAATAGCATTCAGTTTCTGGGTAATGCCGGTATGGTGCAATGGTCCGGCTGGGCGGAGTCGTGGTTGAAATATCTACGGCAGCATGGGCAATTCAGTGTCATAGGATATATTGGCGACGCGCTGACGGGAAAACATCTGCCGGTAAGCGAAAAGGGTATCGATAGTTGGCCAGAGTTCTGGATTGATTGGAGCAAGGAAGGTGGGTGGGCCGAATCCCAGATGTTAACCGCATCCGCGAGGCGACAACTCGCGGACGCGATGATCGAACGCTTTAGGGTCTGCCTCGGTACTGCAAGTTTTGCATCGCCCTACCAGCAGGCATTGCATCTCGATCTCTACGGTCGGCAGCGCAGATGGGTTGCGACACAGCCGAATCTGGTTGGCCGATTCATTACCCCACTTTTGTTTTTCTACGATCATGCGTTGATGGATTTCTGGGCCAATGTTGCCTTCGGCGACCTATCGCGACAAAATCTTTATTTATCCTATGCGCATCACCGTTTTCCCCATTTGTTCCCGCGCATTGATGAAGATTTTCCAAGCATTTCGCTTCGCGCTTTGCGCAAATTGACAAAGTTGCTGAGTGGCCGATCGGTTCCCCGTCCCCCAGTTATCAACCAGCGTCAAAACATTATCATTAACCGCAAACGCATCCTAGCCCTGCTGGAAAAAGTAGGGCCGGCGCTTGGACCCATATTGGACGTTAAGAAGTTCTCCGCCGAGGTTGAGCTATTTGGACAGCGTTCTAGTATGTCGCCTCAACTCATTACACGCGCGGTGATCTTGTCCTTCTTGATCGAACTTTGTTGTAATTGATTATAGAATGCTTTCATGGCTCGTAACTCGGGT
>JALYOK010000259.1 GCA_030856925.1 Pseudomonadota bacterium | reverse complement strand
ACAGCAACAGCTCGATCACCCCTTCTTTGAATCTCCCCCAAGGCCGACGGCTCACGGCCATGGCCGAACTTGCCTCAGACAACGACGTTCCCCACATTACGCTTGACACGCTCATTCTACTCTAACGTCTGATCCGAAAAAAAACCGGGGAGCATGTTCCCCGGTTCGACTGACATTACCTAAACACTACGTCTAAAGCTTGCTTTCGCGCTTCATAAGATCTTCTATCTTCACGCCAACTTCGGCGGTTCCACCGAATACCGTGCCAAGTTTCTTTTTCGACACGTGGTCTGCGGCGAGGTCATACATGGCCTTGGGCAGCGGAATGTAGCGCACTTCTTTTGCAAGTTTGGCGGCATTCTTTAAATAGAACGAAACGAATTCCTGCACCTCCGGCCGCTCCAAAGATTTCGCCTTAACGTAAATAAAAATCGGGCGTGACAGAGGCTGGTAACTTCCGTCTTCCACGGTTTTGTCGGATGGACCGACCGCCGGGGCGCCGGCTTTCGCGACAATGGGTACCGCTTTCAGTTTGTCCTGATTCTCGGCATAGTACGCATAGCCGAAGTAGCCGATCGCCGCCTTGTCGCGGGATACGCCTTGCACAAGTACATTGTCGTCTTCACTCGCCGTATAATCACCGCGGCTGGATTTCGCCTTGCCGACGATCGCTTCGGTGAAGTAATCGAAGGTGCCGGAATCGGAACCGGCGCCGAATAATTTTAGCGGTGCATCGGGCCAGGCGGGATTCACTTGATTCCACTTCGTGATTTTGCCTTGGGCGGCGGGCTCCCACATTTTTTTCAATTCCGCGACCGTGATGCTGTTCAGAAAGGCGTTATCCTTATGGACGATCACCGTGAGCGCATCATAAGCGATGGGCAGTTCGATATATTCGATGCCGGCCGCTTTGCACAGTTCCATTTCCGCCTTTAGGATCGGGCGCGAAGCGTTGGAAATATCCAATTCGCCGCGGCAGAATTTCTTGAAGCCGCCGCCGGTGCCTGAAATCCCCACGGTCACCTTCACCGAGGCCTTTTTCACGACCTGGAACTCTTCCGCAACCGCCTCCGAAATCGGATAAACGGTGCTTGAGCCGTCGATCTTAATGGCTTGCGCCGAGGCAACGATAGGAACGACGCCGACCGCTCCCGCGAACAACGCGCCGAGGCCGACTAAACTAAGCGTAATGTTTTTCATTGGTGCACACCTCCAAAGTTAGAAACTTTTGACATGCAACGAATATTAAGGAGGGGATATTACAGAATCGTGACAGTTTGTTACAAGATTGTGTGTGAATGAGCATCGCCACGAGCCGCATGGGTATTGGTCCCTGGCGTGGCATGGCCTGCGCGCCGCAATGGTATTGGCTTGCAGAGGCGATTGTGTTAGTCCAACCCTTTTAATGCCATTTCCGCCGCGCGTAGGACAGCTTTCGCCTTGTTCTCGGTCTCCTGCCATTCGCTTTGCGGCACGGAATCGGCGACGATGCCTGCGCCTACTTGCACGTAGAGCATTCGATTCTTGACCACGGCGGTGCGGATGGCGATGGCCAAGTCCATGTCGCCGTTAAAGCCCAAGTAGCCGACCGCGCCGGCGTACACACCGCGCTTGGTCGGCTCCAGTTCGTCGATGATTTCCATGGCGCGTACTTTCGGCGAGCCGGATACCGTCCCCGCCGGGAAGGTCGCGCGCAGCACGTCCATGGCATTCAAGTCCGGACGCAGTTTGCCCTCGACATTCGACACAATGTGCATGACGTGGGAATAGCGCTCGATCACCATGTTGTCAGTCACCTTTACGCTGCCGGTCTGCGCCACGCGGCCGACGTCGTTGCGGCCGAGATCCATCAGCATTACATGTTCCGCGCGCTCCTTTGGATCGGCCAGCAGTTCGGTGGCGAGCGCTTCGTCTTCCGGGGGTGTCGCGCCGCGCGGGCGTGTGCCCGCGATCGGGCGCAAGGTGACCGCGCCCTGCTCCAAGCGCACCAGGATTTCCGGAGACGCGCCGACTACGTGAAAATCTTCGAAGTTGTAGTAGAACATGTACGGCGACGGATTCAAGGTGCGCAGCGCGCGATAGAGCGTTAGCGGCGAAGCGTCGAACGGCTGGGTTAGCCGCTGGCTCAACACCACTTGCATGACGTCGCCGTCATAGATATATTGCTTGGCGCGACTCACGGCGGCTTTGAAATTCTCTTCGCCGAATTCGGAACTCGCGGCGCTCGCCGTGGCCGCTTCCGAATTGGGCGGCGATTCGATGGGCTGGCGCAATCTACGCTTCAATTCCGCCAAGCGTTCCTGGGCGTGGCGGAAAGCGTTCTGCGCCGTGGGATCGGCATAGACGATGAAATAAAGTTTGCCGCTCAAGTTGTCGAACACCACCAGTTCCGTCGACCACAGCAACACTATATCGGGCAAATTGAGCGGGTCGGTTTTCTCGGTCGAGGCAAGGCGGCGCTCGATGTAGCGCACCGTGTCGTAGCCGAAATAGCCAACCAGCCCGCCGCAAAAG
>JALYOK010000209.1 GCA_030856925.1 Pseudomonadota bacterium | reverse complement strand
CGTCTGGCCTTCGCGCCGAGCACCGATGATTCAAGTCGCGGCGATGCTGCCACCGAAATCATTTGTCGCGCGTCGCCCGAGCGTCGGAAGGCGCTTCGCTTTTCCGTATATGGACTCCTCCCTTTTTGCAAGCGAATTGTTTTTCTGATGAACCTAGGTACGACTGCTTCCGTATATCCGGCTTCTCAATGGGATGTTTCTTGTATCCCGAGCCATGATGAATGTCCGCTCACGCGTTCCTAATCGCCCTAGCGGCCTTGATCTCAGAGGGCCTGTGGAAAAGGTAGGGTTTACGCGTGCCGGTCCGACCGGTTCGTCATCAACTCAATTCACTCTGCAATCGTGGTGGAACACTCCTTTACACTCAACTACTTTCAGTCTTAGCTCGGCGATCGACTGCAACGGCGGTTGCCACTCTTCTTTAGGGATTGGTTGAAATTCGATCTATTTTTGCCGCGCTCGAAAATAACGGCCTCTCAGAACGCGCTACAATCGGTTTGTTTAATGTGGCTGATATTTTCATAGCTCGAAAATAGTGCCTGTCGATAAGCAACATCAAATGTCAACCCACCCCTCGATGATCATCACACGGCTTGAACCCAGGTTCTCCCGGCCGATAGTCCTCTCCTCGGCGCAACACCGCACAGATGATGCGGGCATTCTTGTTCGCCAACGCCACCGTGGCGATGTTCTTGTTGCGCCGAGCAACCAAGGCTTGAATCCAGCGGCTTTTGCGGTCGGTCTTATTCTGACAGGCATTGACCACCGCCCGGGCGCCATGGATCAGTAAGGTGCGTAGATACGTGTCGCCGCGCTTGGAGATGCCGCCTAAGCGTTCCTTGCCGCCGCTGGAATGTTGGTTCGGCACCAATCCGACCCAGGCGGATAGATCACGGCTGCCCTCAAACTGCCGCGCATCGCCGACCGCCGCCACCACCGCACTGGCGCTGATCGGCCCGATACCCTCGATGTCCAGTAATCGTTGGATGCGTTGGTCCGCTTTGCATTGCTGTTTGATCGTCTCATCCAACTCACCGATCTCGTGATCTCGCTGGCTCAATTCTTCCGACAATTGAAACAGGATCTGACGCATCAGCCCGGGTAAGCCGTTGTCGCCGTCTTCGAGCACCTCGGCTAACAATCGCCGGCAAGCAGCGACGCCTTTGACCGGCATGATCAAGCCAAACTCCGATAACAGACCGCGTATCTCGTTAACCAGCGCGGTGCGCGCCTTGACTAATCGGCTCCGAACCCGGTGTAATGCTTGCCCCGCTTGTTGCTCACCCGTCTTCAACGCCACATAGCGCATGTTCGGCCGGCTCGCGGCTTCGCAGATGGCTTCGGCGTCATTGGCGTCGTTCTTACCGCTCTTGACATAGGGCTTAACGAATTGCGGGCTAATCAATCGAACTTCGTGTCCGAGCTTCACTAACTCCCGGCCCCAGTAATGGGCGCTGCCGCAGGCTTCCATCGCCACCAAACACGGCGCTTCGACCTGACGGAAGAAATCCAGCATCTGGCTACGCTTGAGTTGCTTCCTCACCTGCACCCGCTCGTGACTGTCTACGCCATGCACTTGAAATACGCTCTTTGCTAAATCAACCCCAATTCGTTTAAGCTTCATGTCGACTCCTCTCTTCCTTTACGTGGTCAGGTTTAACCATCTCCACTTTGGCACATCTTGATGCCGCTGGGTTGGGAGGAGTCCATTTCATTGCCCTACGAACTCTTTTGCCATTCACCATCCATCATTGCTGCAGTGCATCTACTACTTTTGGCTTAGGCCATTTGGCATATTGCGTAGGGCCCGTTCTCGGCCGTAGGATAGTGGGCAAGCGACCATGCCGGTAACGTAGAAAAAGACAACCCAATCGGCTTATGGTGTCGCGTACCCACACGCATGGTACTTTTGCGATAAGGCTTTTCGAAAAAGCCGATTTTGATGGCGTACCGTGGTATATTGATTTGATTGGCGATCATGATCCCCGGTGTTATTGGACATGTCCGATAGCGTTTTATTTTGACGTTTTGGTTTCTACATTACGTTCGGCTAATAAGAAGCGAAGAGCACAACAAAGTCGGAACTGGCATGGCCAGGTTTTCTGCACACAAGAAGCGAACTACAAGTTGCCTTGACAATCACCGCAGTCAGACGCGACGCAATGGGAGGTCGGCGGGTCTAACTTCGCAATGAAGCCGAGGCCAATATCCGCGCCGGTTATATCGAAGCTGATGGGTACGGGTTGCGCCCACCGTGAACAAGGCGCCTCATGTCATCGAAGGAGGAATCATGCGTAAGACACTAACAGCGGTCATATCGGGAGTTTGCTTGGTGGTATTGAGCGCGACGACAGGCGCCCAGCAGCTACCGAAGTCACTTCACTGTCCATACCGGCTTTAAATCGATAGGCGAGACGACTCAAGCGGCAGAAGGGCGCACCTATGGTTTCGGAAGTTTTTGGGGTGTCGTGTTCAACGACAAGGGTTCTGGGCCACTTCATTCTGGGCCGGTGGTATGCCCCTACACACTAGAGATCATGGCCGGCGTGTTGGCTGCAAAGGGCCAGTGCTCTTGGAGCGATCTCGATGGTGACAGGATTTTTACCGACTGGAGCGGCTCCCTCCCACCGAACGGCCAGTTTGATGGCCTGAACCAGATCACCGGAGGCACGGGCAAGTATACTGGGATACAAGGCAAGGCGCCGTTTAACTGCAAAGCCCTCAACGGCAACGGGCAGTGGGCATGCACCCAGCAGTTCGAATACCGCTTGCCTTAGCGGCTCGAGGTGAACGGGCTTATCCGGCCGCTTAAGCGGGACGCGCCGAACATGCGGCTTCATGCGTGGCCTGAATTCGGGCATCATCTCTGCTGTGGGGGTGTCTTTCCGCGCCCCTTAGCTTGAGCGTTTATGCCACATGGATTTAGCAATCCTATCGCTGGTTCTCACCGAAGGTTGCGGGGCGATCTGCGTGAGGCGCCGGCGTCCAATGAATCAGCCCGTTCATCGACGGGCTTCTCTCTAGCGCAACCGCCGTTCTAGTAA
>JALYOK010000165.1 GCA_030856925.1 Pseudomonadota bacterium | reverse complement strand
CCACTAAGGTGGAACTTAGATTGCCGAGTGGCGCTGCTCGATCACTTGGGTCACTGCTGAGACACGTTTCAGGATAGTCACTTAATCGGGAGTTTTACCGTGTATATACTAACAGCATATACACCAGGAGCCACCATGACTACCTCATCCTCGTCGAGAAAACTGCTGCCAACCGCTAAAACTACTACGGTGTTCCTAGGCCAGCCCCTCCAGCTTGGCGCCTGGCTTGGCATGCTCTGACAGCCGCACCCCGCTTGCATGCTGGCGCGACCGGTTCCGGATCGGGATAGTCACGAGGCCTAATGTATAATTCAATGTTTTAAGAAGTCAGAATCATCGAAGCCGAACGCTTCAACGCCCTCTCGTCCCAACTCAATGACTTGACCCAGCGCACGTCTGAGTTACGGAGGTATCTTTGACTTCGATACCAAGCATTCCCGCCTCATCGAAGTAACCAAGCTCGCCGAGAATCCGGCGATTTGGCAGGACGCGGAGAAAGCCCAGGACTTGGGCCGCGAGAAGAAAACCCTGGAAACTATCGTGCTGACGTTAGAGAGTCTGGATCAGTCACTGTCCGACTCGCGCGAGCTATTCGCCATGGCGCGCGACGAGAACGACGACGCGACCTTGGCGAGCGTCGCTGACGACCTTCAGGCCACGGAGAAGACTGTCGCGGACATGGAGTTCCGCCGCATGTTTTCCAACCCGATGGACCCGAATAATTGCTTCCTCGACATTCAATCCGGTTCCGGCGGCACCGAGGCGCAGGACTGGGCGCAGATGCTGTTGCGCATGTACACGCGCTATTGCGAGCGGCGCGGCTACAGCGTGGACGTGCTGGAGGAATCGGCGGGCGATGTCGCGGGCATCAAATCCGCCGCGCTCAAGGTCAGCGGCGAATATGCCTTCGGTTATCTGCGCAGCGAGACCGGCGTGCATCGCCTGGTGCGGAAATCTCCGTTTGATTCCGGCAACCGCCGTCATACTTCTTTCGCCAGCGTGTTCGTCTATCCAGAAGTGGACGACTCCATCGAAATCGATATCAATCCGGCGGATTTACGCATCGATACGTTCCGCGCCAGCGGCGCCGGCGGCCAGCACATCAACAAGACCGACTCGGCGATCCGCATCACGCATTTACCGACCAACATCGTCGTGCAATGCCAGAACGATCGCTCGCAGCACCGCAACCGAGCCGAAGCGATGGCGATGCTGAAATCGCGGCTATACGAAGCGGAACTGCGCAAACGCCAAGTCGAGCAGCAGAAACTCGAAGACTCCAAAACCGACATTGGTTGGGGCCATCAGATTCGCTCTTACGTGCTGGACCAATCGCGCATCAAGGATCTGCGCACCAATGTCGAAATCGGCAACACCCAAGCGGTGCTCGACGGCGACCTCGACGTCTTCATCAGCGCCAGTTTGAAGCAAGGAATTTAACTCAATGTCGGAGCAACAACCTCAGGATAGCAATCAGATTGTCGAGGAGCGGCGCGCAAAGCTGAAAGAAATTCGCGCGCAAGGCATCGCCTTTCCCAACGACTTCGATCGCAAGGATTACGCCCAGTTATTGCAAGACGCACACGGCGCGAAGAGCAATGAGGCATTCGACGCGCAGCCCGTCGCCGCGCGCGTCGCCGGGCGCATGTTGCTGAAACGCGTGATGGGTAAAGCGAGCTTCGCGACGATTCAGGACATGAGCGGCCGTATTCAGCTTTATATCAGCAACGATATTACCGGCGAAGCGGTGCATGATGCCTTCAAACATTGGGATCTGGGGGACATCCTCGGCGTGGAAGGTACGCTGTTCAAAACCAAGACGGGCGAGCTGTCGATCAAAGTGAAATCGTTACGACTGCTCGCGAAATCCCTGCGCCCATTGCCGGAAAAATTTCACGGCCTTACCGATCAAGAACAGAAATATCGCCAGCGCTATTTGGATTTGATCACCAATGAAGACACGCGCAAAGTCTTCGCCACTCGTTCAAAGATTATTCAAGGCATCCGCGAATTCCTGGTGGCGCGCGGTTACTTGGAAGTCGAAACGCCAATGATGCATGCCATCCCCGGCGGCGCGGCGGCGC
The DNA here is from genome assembly GCA_030856925.1 of Pseudomonadota bacterium. Lineage (GTDB taxonomy): Bacteria > Pseudomonadota > Gammaproteobacteria > Burkholderiales > JALYOK01 > JALYOK01. The sequence goes on along the minus strand of JALYOK010000165.1, from coordinate 65 downwards.
GCCCGTTCAAGACTCATCACAACGCCCTCGACATGGAGCTTTACCTGCGCATTGCACCGGAGTTG
>JALYOK010000162.1 GCA_030856925.1 Pseudomonadota bacterium | reverse complement strand
CAGCCGGACTGTTCGGACGCGAGAAATAACGCTATGAGAGCCAACACAAAATTCCTTTACTTAGCGTTGCTCGCGCTCGCCTTGATCGCACCCTTGATCGGTGTGTACCCGGTATTTTTGATGAAGGCATTATGTTTTGCCTTGTTTGCCTGCGCATTCAATCTGCTGCTCGGCTTCACGGGATTGCTGTCGTTTGGCCATGCGGCATTTTTGGGCACCGGCGGTTATTTGGCGGGCTATTCCATTAAGTCGCTGGGTTTGCCGTTTGAACTGTCGCTGATCGCCGGGACGCTTGCCGCGGCGGCCGTCGGTTATGCCGTTGGCAGCCTGGCAATCCGACGTCAAGGCATTTATTTCGCCATGATTACATTGGCGCTTTCGCAACTTATCTACTTCATATACCTCCAAGCGCCGTTTACGGGCGGCGAAGACGGCATACAGGGGATTCCGCGGGGCAAGTTATTAGGCCTGATCGACTTGGAAAACGACTGGATCTTTTACTACGTCGTACTGGCGATTTTCTTGTTTGGATTCTGGCTGGTCTATCGCACCATACATTCGCCCTTCGGCCAGATCTTAAAATCCATACGCGAGAACGAGCCTCGGGCCATTTCTTTGGGTTATGACGTCGATAAATATAAACTGCTGGCCTTCGTTATCTCCGCGGGGCTGGCGGGATTGGCGGGTTCCACGAAAGTGGTGGCATTACACCTCGCATCGTTGACCGACGTCACCTGGCAGGCTTCAGGCGAAGTGGTGTTGATGACCTTGGTCGGCGGCCTCGGCACTGTGCTCGGCCCCGTTGTGGGCGCCTTTGTCGTGGTGGCGCTGCAAAACTATCTCGCCAGTTATGGCTCCTGGGTCACGGTCATTATGGGCGTGATCTTTGTTATCTGCGTGTTGGCATTTCGCCGCGGGTTGGTCGGCGAACTGCAAGCCAAATTTGGTCGCCCTAATTCGAGCGGCAGCACAATACCTCCTTGATGCTCCTTTAAGCGTCAATACCGGCGCGGCTCTCCAGGCATGTCCTGCCGCGGCCCACTATCCACGCGCCTTACCGGCCAAGCGTTCCTTGGATACGCGCCTTGATACAAATGTTAACAATTTTGCCCCCATTTTTGCGCTACTACTAGGTTATGCTGTTCTTATATTTGAGAGCGCGATAACTACTAAAAGGAGCAATAAATGAAGTTCAGCACCCAGTCAGACGAGCATGTAACCCGGGTCGAACTGGAAGACGGCGCCAAAATCTATTTCAATATACGCGACTACCGTCGTCATGCACATCGCGAAACACCGCTGCTTTGCGTATTCTATGAGGGACCTCAGCCGGAGCGGGAAATGGATTATTTTGAGATGTCCGTATATGTGCTGGACGGTACCGCCATGGTGGGTGACGGGCCGATCGGCAGCGATCACATTCCCCAAATAAAGTTCTTGAATCTTTCGCCGGAAGTGAACGAACGTATGAAGCCGGCGCTCGCGTCTGGTTTCATCGAGTTCGTCGAACGCCATTACGCCAATCTGAAACATCTTGCTCGCGCGACGCAGCGGGAAGTGGCTTAACTCGGAACTAGGCAGTATGGAGCGCCGGCAAGAATAGACGGGTCGGCGCCGGCGCCCGCTCAGCAAAACCAACACGTCTTTATTAAAGCTTTTGCAGATGTAGCATCAGCTTTAAGCGAGGATCCGCCAAGCTGCGCAGCAGTTCAACCCCTTCACTGTTTGGAGCCCTGCTGTTCGCTTGGTTCGTTTGCCCAGAGCCTGTCGAGGGGGTGAATGGGCTTCGACAAGCTTCGCCCGAACGGCTTACCGAACCGCATTGTGCCTGGATCCTCGTCTACGACCTCTCAAAAGAATCTCGCGGCCATTGGGCTTCGTCAAACTCATCGATGATTCCTCCCAAGTTTCGCGATAATTCATTCGATTGACTACCGGCCAGTCCGCAGATACAGTTCTAGTCAGCTAAAAGCGGTTCAAATTTCCTAATCGCGTGCGGGACGCTCAATCTAAATCGAGGAGGATAGGGTGAAACTATACGACTGGCACATTGCCCCAAATCCCAGGCGGCTGCATATTTACTTGTCGGAGAAAGGGATCCAGGTTCCACTCGAAGAAGTAGGGGGCGACGATTTAAAACTCAAACCCGCCTACATCACCCAGTACCCCCATGCCATGGTGCCTATGCTTGAACTCGATGACGGCACTTGCATCGGCGAAGTCATGGCGATATGCCGCTATTTCGAGGAGCTTAATCCCAATCCGCCGCTGATGGGCGCCGACGCCAAGGATAAAGCCATTGTCGAGATGTGGGAGAAGCGCGCTAATGAAGAAGGCATGCTCGCCGCCTCGGAATTGTTCCGCAACACTCATCCCGCTTTCGCCAATCGCGGATTGCCCGGCTCGGCCGAGCCGATCGAGCAGCATCCTTTTTTGGTCGACCGCGCGAAAGCGCGTTTGGGCCGGTTCTACCGCAAGTTCGACGCACAGCTTGCCGTCAATGAATTTGTCGCGGGGGAGCGTTACAGCGTTGCCGATGCGACGACCCTGTGCGCTATCGATTTTGCAAAATGGACCGATTCGGACATACCGGCGGAATGCAAGCATCTGCGGCGCTGGTACGAAGCGGTATCGGCGCGTCCGAGCGCCAAAGCGTAATATTTCGCGAACGCGTATCTTAATCTTGGGCATCCTAAGCGAGGTGGCGCATACGCGAAGAAAATTCTGACGAATTGAGCCAGGAAGCTAAACGGTATCGTATTAGATGAAATTCAACAAACAGTCCCTCACATTGTCTGCTGAGCATGGCCGCATCGGAGACTAGATCGCGAAAAAAAAGGTCTGATATGGGCAATGGGTCTCCTCAAACCAAATCAGAACAGAAAGGAGAAGCGGTTGAAGCACAATCGGTGCAAAATCTGACCGACAGGGCCTACGAAAATATTGAGGAAATGATTGTCACGCTTAGGCTTTCGCCAGGCACTTCGATTTCCGAGATGGCTTTGAGTCAGCGTCTGGGGATGAGCCGTACGC
>JALYOK010000159.1 GCA_030856925.1 Pseudomonadota bacterium | reverse complement strand
TCTGAAGACATGCCGCGCCACCAGGCAAGCCGGAGGGGCTAGGAGCCTGTCGGACTTAAAGGAAATCGGCTGCAAAAGGCGCTGAGCGGTGCATGGCCCTAGGCCACCCCGTATTTCGCCGCTTTCTTGGGCAATAGAACCACTATTGCCCGGCGAAATCGTCAAAATCTGTCCTCGCTCAGCACCTTTTTCGCTACGATTCTTTAAGTTCGACAGGCTCCTAGGGCCATGTGCCTCCTGGCAAGGCCATTCATTATTTCTTCCGAAACACAATATCCCAAATACCGTGACCCAAGCGCAAACCGCGCGCCTCAAACTTGGTGAGCGGCCGGTAGTTCGGGCGGGGCGCGTAATTTGCGGCCGTATTTTGCAGCGCCGGCTCCATGCTTAGCACCGACACAATCTGCTCAGCGTATTGTTCCCAATCGGTGGCAACGTGCAGATAGCCGCCGGACTTGAGCTTGTTCACCAGCAAACCCACGAATGGCGCCTGAATCAATCGGCGTTTGTGGTGGCGTTTTTTCGGCCACGGGTCCGGAAAGAAAATATGCGCGCCATTGAATGTTTCCGGCTCGATCATGTTGTTGAGCACTTCAACCGCATCGTGTTGTACGACACGGATATTCCGAATCGCCTGTTCGGCGATAGTTTTCAGCAATGCGCCGACGCCGGGCGTGTGCACTTCGATGGCAAGATAATCGTGATCTGGATGGGCTGCCGCGATGCGCGCGGTCGTCTCGCCCATGCCAAAACCTATCTCTAAATGTTTTTCGCCGGTGCGGCCGAATACCGCGTCAAGATCGAGCGCTATTTGCTGATATGCGACGCCGAAAGTCGGCAGCAACTCTTCGTAGGCGCGCTGCTGCGCGGCGGATGCGCGCCCTTGGCGCAGCACAAAGCTGCGGAGGCTGCGGCGGGGCGCGTCAACACCGGCTACCGGCATCGCCAGCGCTTGATCTTGGTTCATCGGAGCGATTGAACTAGCCCGCGGATTTTTTCGACGCGGCGATCACGCCATCGGTCGGCGAACTGGGACTCGCGCTGTACAACTTTTTCGGCATACGCCCAGCAAGAAAGGCTTCCCGGCCGGCCTCGACCGCCTTTTTCATCGCGCTTGCCATCAACACCGGATCTTTCGCAGCGGCGATGGCGGTATTCATGAGCACACCATCGCAGCCCAATTCCATCGCGATGGCCGCATCGGACGCCGTGCCCACCCCGGCATCGACGAACACCGGCACCTTGGCATTGGCGATGATGATTTGCAAGTTCCAAGGATTTAAAATGCCCATGCCAGAACCAATCAGCGAAGCAAGCGGCATCACCGCGACACAGCCGATCTCCTCCAACTGTTTCGCGAGAATCGGATCGTCGCTGCAATAAACCATCACCTTGAATTCTTCCTTGACCAACTGCTGCGCAGCTTTTAGGGTCTCGGGCATATTGGGATAAAGTGTCTGCGGATCGCCTAAGACCTCGAGCTTAACCAGATCGTGACCGTCCAATAGCTCGCGAGCAAGGCGCAATGTGCGCACCGCATCGTCGGCGGAATAGCATCCCGCCGTGTTCGGCAAAATCGTGTAGCGCGACGGTGGAATGGCCTCGAGAATATTGGGCTCATTCGCGATTTGGCCGATGTTGGTGCGGCGAATTGCTACCGTAACGATCTGCGCCCCGCTTGCCTCGATAGCCGCTCTGGTTTCGGCGAAATCTTTGTATTTGCCTGTGCCGACCAACAGGCGCGAGGAATAAGCCTTACCCGCAATGCTGAGAGAATTCATACGACCTTATGCGTTAAAGTTAACCGCCACCTACCGCCACCACGATCTCCAAGCGATCGCCATCGACAACGTGGCACTCGGCATATTGGCTGCGCGGAACGAGTTCGCCATTGCGCTCGATTGCTAATTTTTTGCCACTGAGTGCTAGGTCCTGAATAAGCTGTGCAACATTCAAACTACGGTCGAAGACTCGGCTCGCGCCGTTGATGTGCACGATAATCATGGAATTGAAGAGCGAAGCGACAGTGTCGGTGCAAAAGTAATCTAATCTAGTTAGAATGCTAATCGGTTTGCGGGTGTAGTTCAATGGCAGAATGAAAGCTTCCCAAGTTCTAGCAGTGGGCGCCCGAGGAGGGCGGAGCAGGGCCCCGCGCATCGCGCGGGATGCGACCCCGGAGCGGGCGAGGAACCCACGGGGTGGCGCAAGCAGATGTCATATGCGGGTGTAGTTCAATGGCAGAATGAAAGCTTCCCAAGCTTTAGACGTGGGTTCGATCCCCATCACCCGCTCCAACGAGCAATTAGTGATAGCCCTCTCCCGGCTTCACTTTACCGCGAAACACCCAATACACGAACACCGTATAGCCGAGGATGACCGGAAACATTAGCACCGTGCCGATCAGCATGAACACTTGAGATGCGGGCGCGGCGGCGGCGTCCCAAACGGTCAACGAAGGCGGCGCCAAGTAGGGTGCGTTGGAAACCACCAGGCCCAGATAGCTGAGAAGAAATAATCCTACCGCGCAGAAGAATGGCAGCGCGTGACGTGCCGTTTTGATGCCCTGCCAACAGCCCCATGCAAGCGCGAGTGTCGCGACCGGGATCGGCGCGAGGTAGACGAAGTTGGGCAAAACGAACCAACGTTCCGCGACGCGTTGGAAAGCGAGTGGCGTCCATACGCTGACAGCGAGGATGCACACCATCAGGG
>JALYOK010000116.1 GCA_030856925.1 Pseudomonadota bacterium | reverse complement strand
CACCTGCACCATCAACGCCACCTCCAAAACTCAGTTGGATAATCTCTACCGTGAATTGTCGAAGCATGAGATGGTTAAGATCGTCCTCTGATCGCGAATCAACTCGTCTATGCTGTTGACCGACATCGCACCATCGCTGACGACTAAACATCTGGGTCTTGCCGATTACGAATCCACGTGGCGTGCGATGCAGGTGTTCACAGCGCGGCGCAGCGTCGATACCAACGACGAAATTTGGCTGCTGCAACATCCGCCGGTCTATACCCAGGGCCTCGCCGGCAGGCCGGAACACTTGTTGACGACGCCATCGATAGCCGTGGTCAAAACCGATCGCGGCGGCCAGATAACCTATCACGGCCCCGGCCAGATCGTCGCCTATGTGCTGTTCGATCTCAAACGTAAAGGCATAGGCGTAAAAGAGTTGGTGAGGCGCATCGAGCAAAGCATCCTCGATCTACTGCGCGACTATGGCGTCGATGCCGAACGCAAGCCCGGCGCGCCGGGCGTATACGTCAAAGGCGCCAAAATCGCGGCCCTAGGCCTCCGTGTGAAGAACGGTTGCAGCTATCACGGCCTCGCCCTCAACGTCGCAATGGATCTTACGCCTTATAGCTCAATCAACCCCTGCGGCTATGCAGGCTTGAAGGTGACCGACCTCGCCACGCTGGGGGTTCGTGCTAGCATAGATGACGTGATGGCTGCCTTGTCATCGCATCTGATCACTCAACTTTCGCTTTAGGGAATCATCGTGCCCGCTATCGGCGAGAAACAAACCGGCGCAGCGAAAACCGCGCGCATTCCGATCAAGATCTTCCCCAGCGCGCCGCAAAAAAAGCCCGACTGGATCAGGGTGAAGGCGGCGAATAGCCCGCGCTTTCAGGAGATTAAACGCATTCTGCGCGACAATAATCTACACAGCGTGTGCGAAGAAGCGTCGTGCCCGAATATCGGCGAATGCTTCAGCAAAGGCACTGCCACCTTCATGATCATGGGCGATCTGTGTACGCGCCGTTGTCCGTTTTGTGACGTGTCCCACGGGCGGCCGCAACCGCTTGATCAAGACGAGCCGCGCCATCTCGGCGAAACCATCGCCGCGTTGCGCTTGAAATACGTCGTCATTACCAGCGTCGATCGCGATGATTTGCGCGACGGCGGCGCGCAGCATTTCGTCGATTGTATTCGCGCGGTACGCGAGCTGTCGCCGGAAACCAAGATCGAAATTCTCACCCCGGATTTTCGCGGCCGCCTCGATCGCGCGCTGGAAATTCTCAACACGTGCCCGCCGGATGTGATGAACCATAATCTCGAGACGGTGCCGCGCCTGTACCGACAAGCGCGCCCCGGCTCCGATTATCATCATTCGCTCAAGCTACTGAAGGATTTCAAAGCGGCGCATCCGGCTATTCCCACCAAATCGGGACTTATGCTGGGCCTAGGCGAACGCGACGAGGAAATTCTCGACGTCCTGCGTGATCTTCGCGATCACAATGTCGATATGCTCACCCTCGGTCAATACTTGCAGCCATCACTCCACCATCATCCCGTGATCCGCTTTGTGCCACCCGATGGCTTCAAAGCATTCGAACTCCATGCAATGGCAATGGGCTTTGCCCACGCGGCTTGCGGGCCTATGGTGCGGTCGAGTTATCACGCCGATCAGCAGGCACATGAAGCCGGCGTGGCGTAGCGAATAACGGTTCGGCATGAGGCAATGCCGGAACTCCCCGACGTCGTCGTTTACATCGAAAGTCTGGAAGCGCGCATCCTCGGCCAAACTTTGGAAGGCGTGAAAATTCTCAATCCGTTCGTCCTGCGTTCCGTCAGCCCAGCCCTTGAAGATGTCCGTGGAAAGTCCGTCTCCAGCTTACACCGCCTGGGAAAGCTTATCGTTATTGGACTTGATCCTGACTACTTTTTAGTGATTCACTTAATGGTCGCAGGCCGGTTGCGCTGGCTCGAACCCAATGCAAAATTGCCCGGAAGAATCAGCCTCGCGAGCTTTCATTTTGCACATGGACTGTTGGTGCTCACCGAAGCTGGGACCCAGCGCCGGGCATCGATTCACTTGGTC
>JALYOK010000106.1 GCA_030856925.1 Pseudomonadota bacterium | reverse complement strand
CACCCAACCCGATCAGGATGTCGGGATTGGTCAGGATCTCTTTCATGCGATCGACGCGGTGATTGAAGGTCGAGAGCGTAAATTCTATTTCCAAATCATCTTGAAGCGTCAGGTCGAGAAACGTATCCACTCCATCCTTGCCTTGGGCCTCGGCGATATCGGCGATCGTCTTGCCTTCGTATTGCTTTAGGTCCGGCGAGCAGGCCTCATGCACCCTGACCCTCGACCAATTGCCGAAGGTCAGGGGATGTTTCAAGTCTTCGCGAAAATGATCGCGGAACGCGCGATCTTTGTAGACGGCGGTTTGGGCCGACTTGGACTGATCTGCGAATATTCGACCCCACGATGGAAACGGCGCGAAGGAAAAGGGATTGCGCATGTTGACTTCGCGGGTCAGTGGCAACGGCGAAGTCTGCGGTCGCGCTCCGCGCTTGATCAGCGGCGCCGCCTTGCGCAACGTATCGCGCACCGCCTCGGGAATATCATCGCGGTCAAACATGGCGATAAAAGTCACCGGTCGACCGCTTTCCGCCAGCAATAGATCGAGCAACTCGTATTGCTCGTCCTCCAGTACCGCGATCTGGCGCGTCAGGGCCACTTCGATGGCGCCCTTGTTCTTTTCTTTGAGCACGCCGGAATAGGCTTTATACTCTGCGCGGCTTGCGTTGCGACACGCAAGGGGCCGCCCGCCGAAGCCCATGTGTTGGTTGAGCACCGTGCTGGAAAAGCCGAACGCTCCGGCATCCATGGCTTCGGCAAGCAGCGAGCGAATTCGTGTGGTTTCTTCCGCGGTCGCGGCACGCTCCATGGACGCCTCACCCATGACATAGTGGCGGAAGGGTGTGAGTGGCGCGAGGAATCCCAGATTAACAGCAGGTTTGCGCCGCGCCGCCGCGTCCATGAATTCCGGAAACGTCTCCCAATCCCAGGTAATGCCTCGTTCTAAAACGTCGAAGGGAATTGCTTCGACATTGACCAGATCGCGCATTGCGACTTCTCGCGCCGTCGGGCGGCACGGCGCAATGCCGACGCCGCAATTGCCCATCACCACGCTAGTCACGCCGTGCCAGGGCGAGGGGGTCACTGCGCCGTCCCAACAAATTTGCGCGTCGTAGTGGGTGTGCGGGTCGATGAAGCCCGGTGCGACGACGCAATCGGCGGCGTCTATGGTCCGCAGCGCGCCGCCTTCAATTTTGCCGATCTCCATGATCTTGCCACCGGCCACCGCGATGTCCGCATGACATCCCGGTGCACCCGTCCCATCGACCACCATGCCGTTCTTGATCAACAAATCGTATGCCATGATGTTCCTCTCGATTCTCACCTCAGATTGAAGAGTCGCTGCATTTTTTGCGCTAACGCAACGCCACGTTTAGGGTTACATCTTGTGCCTTGCATCAATTCAAGTCTACAGAAGAGAAACAGGATTTCCAACGCCCCTTGTTGCCCATTCGCAATGTGGCGCTTAGCCGGAAAGTGGTCAATCACGCGCGTTTTTTAGGAAGGCTTTCGGCTCTGTCGTTTGCCGGCGTCAATGCGCTCATGCGCGATGGCTAACTCGTCCACTACCCACCTTACTTTTTGCACGTTGATCGAGTTTTTGCGGCCCCAAACTTTCAGCATGAGCTTGCCTTAGTAACAATGATTCTTTTGCTACCGAACGCTACCCTTCCGGTACAAAAGGCTGTTTTAGTACTCACCCATATAGTCGCGCTTACCAAGTTCTACACCGTTGTGGCGCAAAATCGCGTACGCGGTGGTGACATGAAAGAAAAACTGCGGCAGCCCGTAGCTCAACAGATAAGACTGGCCCGTGAATCGCTTCTCTTTCGGCGTGCCCGGACGGGTAGTGATTTCGCGCGCTTCGTTGCCATCGATTTGCACGGGCGTAAAGCTGTCAACGAAAGCCAGGGTTTTTCTGAGCAGCGTTTGCAGGTCCGCAAACGTCTCTTCTTTATCGTCGTACTTGGGCACTTCAACGCCAGCAAGGCGCGCCGATACGCCTCTGGCAAAATCGGCGGCAATCTGCACCTGCCGGAGCATCGGGAACATGTCAGGATAGAGGCGGGCTTGTAGCAGGACATTGGCATCGATGTTCTTTGCCGCAGCGTGCTGCTCCGTCTTAGTCAACATAGCGCTCACGCTGTTCAACATTTGCTTGAATATAGGGACGGAAGCGGCGTAAAGGGAAATGGTCATGGGACTTCCTTAGGTGAACGACGAGTGGTGATGGAATGGAATGAATGGGAATTCTATCGGTGTTTTCTTCAATCGCCGTCCTGGATCTCGGCGGTGATCTCGTAGCAGCGCAAACGGGCGGCGTGATCGAAGATCTGCGACGTGATCATCAATTCGTCCGCAGCTGTGCGGTCGATGAAGGCGCGTAACGCGCGTCGGACTACCTCGGGTGAACCGATGGCCGAGCAGGACAGCACCTGGTCGAGGATTGCCCGTTCCTGGGGTCCCAGGCGGCCGTCATAGTCCGCCACCGGCGGCGGCAAGGTCGACGGCCGGCCGGTACGTAAGTTGATGAAGGCCTGCTGCATCGAGGTCGCTCGAAAGCGCGCTTCTACATCGCTGTCCGCAGCAAACACATTGAAGCCCAGCATCACATGGGGTCGCGCGAGTTGAGCAGAAGGCCGGAACTGTTCGCGATACAGCTCAATCGCCTTCATCAGCTGCGCTGGTGCGAAATGCGACGCGAACGCGTAGGGGAGCCCCAGTGCCGCGGCCAACTGGGCGCCGAACAAGCTGGAGCCGAGTATCCAGATCGGCACTTTGAGGCCGGCGCCGGGAACGGCCCGTATCGCTTGTCGGGGCGACGCTGAAAAGTAGTCCATCAGTTCGACGACATCCTGGGGAAACTCGTCCGCGTCCGAGTCGAGGTTGCGCCTAATCGCACGCGCGGTGATTTGGTCGGAACCCGGCGCCCGTCCGAGGCCGAGGTCGATGCGCCCGGGGTAGAGCGACTCCAACGTGCCGAACTGCTCGGCGACTACCAACGGCGCGTGGTTCGGCAACATGATGCCGCCGGCGCCAATGCGTATCGTCGAGGTTCCGGCGCCGACATGCGCCAGCAGCACTGCGGTCGCGGCGCTGGCGATGCCCGGCATGCCGTGGTGTTCGGCGAGCCAGAAGCGGCGATAGCCCCACCGTTCGGCGTGTCGGGCAAGATCCAGCGTGTTGCGAAACGACTGCGCGGCGTCACTGCCCTGCGTGATCGGAGAAAGGTCGAGGATGGAAAAGGGAATCATCTGGATTGGGTGAGGGCGAGGCGATGAAGATCGAATGGCCTTGGCCTTCGATGGTGATAGACGTTATGCCGCATTCGGATGCCGAGCGCCTAAGACGCGAGCGCGGGCTTGCGATCAAACCAGGGGCGCGCCGCCTCGAGCTGAGCGCCGAGGCGAAACAGTGTTGCTTCGTCGCCGTAACGTCCGACGAGCTGGGTCGCGACCGGCAGCCCGCCCGCGCTTTGGCCGAGCGGGAGCATCAGCGCCGGCTGGCCGGTGATGTTGCACCAGACCGTGAACGGGGAGAACGCAAATACTCGCCGCCAATACTCCTGCACGTCGCTCATCATCATGTCGATCCAGCCGAGCTTCACCTGCAGCGCGGCCAGTCCCGGCGTCAACAGCACGTCCCAGTCCGAGTGGAACGCCGCCATCTGGCGCCCC
>JALYOK010000099.1 GCA_030856925.1 Pseudomonadota bacterium | reverse complement strand
CCCTGCACCTGCAACGGGTTGTTGCCATCTCGTGCGCATTACGCGATCGCGATAGCTTGAGAGTGTGGTCGCTGGGTGCGCCGCAAGATAACGAAGCGACCCTGATTCAACGCTTCTTCGATGGTGTCGAAAAATACAGGCCGCAATTGGTATCCTGGAACGGCGGCGGCTTCGATTTGCCCGTGCTGCACTACCGCTCACTGATGAATAGCGTCGTCGCGCCCCGTTATTGGGAAATGGGCGAGGAGGACCGCGACTTCAAATGGAATAACTACCTCAGCCGCTATCACACGCGCCATCTCGATCTCATGGATCTGTTGGCGCTCTATCAGCCTCGCGCCACCGCGCCGCTCGACGCGCTCGCCAAGCTGTGTGGCTTTCCCGGTAAACTCGGTATGGACGGCTCAAAAGTGTGGCAAGCGTTTCAGGACGGCGAGATCGTAGCGATTCGAAACTATTGCGAAACCGATGTAGCTAACACATATCTAATGTTCCTGCGCTTTCAGCTCATGCGCGGTCATGCGACGCGTGATCAGCACGACCAAGAAGTCAAGCTTACGCGCGAGACGTTAAGCCAAATGGACGGCGCACACTGGAGCGAATATCTCAGCGCCTGGAAGTAAACTCTCAACAGTGGAGCGCGTAACCCGATAGCGGGCCCACGCCCTCACTAATCATCATCCTTCGCCTGTGGCCTCGTCGCTTTGTACTGCGCGACAAGTTGTTGTTGCGCATGGGGCGGGACCGGTTCGTAGTGGGACAGCTCCACGGCGTAGGAACCTGCGCCGCCGGTGATCGATTTCAGTTTCGATTGATAGTCGCCGACTTCCGATAACGGCACCCTACCCTCGATGATGGAAACGTTGCCGCGGGCCGATTCGGTGCCGGTGATTTGGCCGCGTCGCGATGAGAGATCGCCGGTGATGTCGCCCACGTATTGATCGGGGATTGTGATCTGCATGTTGACGATTGGTTCGAGAATGATTGGGCGGGCTTTTTCGATGGCGTCCAAAAACGCTTTCTTGCCGGCGCTGACGAAGGCGATTTCCTTCGAGTCAACCGCATGGCTCTTGCCGTCATACACCGTCACCTTTACGTCCTGCATCGGATAGCCGGCCAGCGGGCCCGCGTCCAACACCATGCGTACGCCTTTTTCGACACCGGGGATGAACTGGTGCGGTATCGAGCCGCCATAAGTTTTGTCCTGGAACTCGAAACCGGTTCCGCGCGGCAGCGGTTCGATGCGCAGAAACACTTCGCCGAATTGTCCCGCGCCGCCGGTCTGTTTCTTGTGGCGATGATGGCCTTCGGCGTTTGCCAGCACGGTCTCGCGAAAGGCAATGCGCGGCGGATGGGTGGCGACCTCCATTTTGTAAACGTCCGCCATACGTTGCAGCATGGTGCGCATGTGGAGATCGCCGAGGCCGTGCAAAATCGTCTCGTTGGTCGACGGTGACAACTCCACTCGGAAACACGGATCTTCCGCCGACAATTTAGCGAGGATGTCGTGCAGCCGCTGTTCGTCGCCGCGTTTCTTAGGCTCGATGGCGATGCCGTAGATCGGGTTGGGAAATTCCAAAGGACGCAGGTGGATGTGCTCGTCTTCCGGCGAATCGTGTAACACAGAATCAAACTCGATCTCGTCGACTTTGGCCACGGCCGCGATATCGCCGGGAATCGCGGCATCGATCTCGACGTGTTCTTTACCTTGCAGCATAAACAGATGCCCGACCTTGAACGGTTTACGTGCGTGGCCTATGTAGAGCAGGCTGTCCTTGGTGATGGTGCCTTGGTGAACGCGGAAGACGCCCAGCTTGCCGACGAAAGGATCGACGGTGACTTTGAACACGTGGGCCAGCACGTGTTTTTTTGGATCGGGCTCGGAGTGAAATTCCTCTTCGCTGTCGCCCTCGCCGATCACGAATAATGGCGGATTACCTTCCAGCGGATTCGGCATGAGCTTGGCGAAGATATCGAACAACTCCGCCACCCCGGCGCCGGTGCGG
>JALYOK010000087.1 GCA_030856925.1 Pseudomonadota bacterium | reverse complement strand
AACCAGGCATTGCTGACTAATTGGCAGATGCAAGTCAAGGATTCCGTCGAGCCCCTCGGTGGCTTCAGCGACGCTTATCAAAAATTCGTCAGTGCGCTGTCCAAGAACTCCGGCTCCTGGGCCGCGTTGCAGAACGATTATTATGTAAATCAGACTAAGCTTTGGGAGCAGTATGTCAACCAAACTGCGGGCGAGGCGAAGGTGGACTCGCGGCTGACGGGTGATCGCCGTTTCAGCGGCGCCGAATGGTCCGACATACCGTTGTTCGAGTACATCAAGCAGTCGTATTTGCTGGTTTCCGATTGGCTGGTCGGCGCCGTGGAAAAGACCGATCTTGATCCTCCAACTAAACGCAAGATGCTTTTTTTCGCGCGCCAGTATGTGGACGCCATGTCGCCGTCGAATTTTCTCGCAACGAATCCCGAAGTACTTAAGCTTGCCATGGAGAGCAACGGTGAGAGCTTGGCGAATGGCCTCAAAAATTTGATGCAAGACATCGAGAAGGGCCGTATTTCAATGACCGACGAATCGAAGTTCGCGGTTGGCAAGAATATCGCGACTACTCCCGGTTCGGTCGTGTTCGAGAACGAATTGATTCAGCTGATTCAATACACGTCGACCACCAAGAAGGTATACGAGCGGCCCTTGCTGCTGGTGCCACCCTGCATTAACAAGTTTTACTTGATGGATCTGGAGCCGGAAAATTCTTTCGTGCGATTCGCGCTCGATCAGGGCCACACGGTATTCATGGTCTCATGGCGTAACGTTAAGGAAGATCAGCAACACCTCACCTGGGACGATTATCTCGAGTTGGGCGTCATCAATGCCATCGAGGTTGCGCGAGAGATCGGCAAGAATGGCAAGATCAATGTGTTGGGCTTTTGTGTCGGTGGGACGTTAGTTAGCGCCGCATTGGCGGTGCTCGCCGCGCGCGGTGAGGCTCCGGTTGCCAGTTTCACTCTGATGACTTCGCTTCTCGAATTCTCTGATATCGGTGACCTCGGAGCTTACATCGACGAGAACGGAGTGCGACAGCGCGAGCAACAGTTAGCCAATGGTGGGCTGGTGTCTGGAAAAGAACTGGCCATGGCGTTTTCCAGCCTGCGCGCCAACGATTTGATCTGGCAATACGTGGTCAACAATTATCTCAAGGGCAAGACGCCGGAAGCTTTCAATCTACTTTATTGGAACAGCGACGGGACCAATTTGCCCGGGCCGATGTATGCTTATTATCTGCGTCATTTTTATTGGCAGAACGATCTGGTGAAGAAAAACAAACTCACCATGTGTGGCGAGAAAATCGACATTGGCAAGATTGATATGCCGGCTTATATTTTCGCCGCCAAGGAAGATCATATCGTGCCGTGGACGGGCAGTTTCACCGGCGCGCAGAACTTAGGCGGCAAGCTCGAGTTTGTGTTGGGAGCCAGCGGGCACATCGCCGGATCCATGAACCCGGCCTCGAAGAACAAGCGCAACTATTGGGCGGGCGGCAAGATGGGAAAGGGTAACGAGGCCTGGCTGGAATCGGCAAAATCCGTCGAGGGCAGTTGGTGGAACCATTGGGCCGAGTGGCTGAAGAAGCAAGCGGGGCCCAGTGTTCCGGCGCGCGCCAAATTGGGTAACACAAAATACAAATCGATCGAAACAGCGCCGGGTCGGTATGTAATGGAGCGTTGCGACAAATAATCTTGATAAGTTTCTTGAGGAGGAAAACATGGCACAAAGAATTGCATTGGTAACGGGCGGTATGGGCGGTCTCGGCGAAGCCATTTGCACTAAGCTTGCGGACCAAGGTTATCGGGTTTTGGTGACTCATTCGCCCCATCGCAGCGGCGCAGCGGAATGGGTAGCGGACATGGCTAAGCGTGGCTACGATTTCAGAGCCTATGAAGTCGACGTCGGCGATTTCGATTCTTGCCAGGAAATGGTGGCGCGCATCGAAAGTGAAGTCGGCAACATCGACATGCTGATCAACAACGCCGGCATCACCAAGGACACTACCTTTAAGAAGATGACCAAGGTGGATTGGAACGCCGTGGTCAACACCAATCTCAAC
>JALYOK010000070.1 GCA_030856925.1 Pseudomonadota bacterium | reverse complement strand
CCTATGGCCCCTCGCGCTTATCGCCGTGAGCGAGAAATGAACCTATCCTCTCAAGTTCCACAAAAACGAACAGGAATGTTGGCACGATATGTGCAGCAAATTATACCCTCCCTCGTTTCGCTGGATTACGATGCGTGTACGCCGGGTCGAAGACAAAATTACAAAGCCCACAGATCTCATTCTTTCTGCGCTGAGCAGCAGAACTTTTTTTGCGCTTATGCGCGCACATAGGTAGGATTTAAGTTTTATGCACATTGTTGATATCACACTTTTTTACGGTCGCGAGACTGGCGGCGTACAAACCTATTTGCACGCAAAACGCCGGTATTTGGCGGGGGTCCGACACGTTCGCCACACCATGGTGGTGCCACGCGGGCCGCATCTGCAAGAAGACAACGACAATATCGGGATCGCAAGTATGCCGTTCCCGTTTGCGCCAGGCTTCCGGCTTCCCATCGGTCGGGCAGCGCCGGTCCTGCGTAAGCTCAAACCCGATCTCATTGAGGTTGGCGATGCGAGCTATCTTGCATGGGAAGCACTGCGGGTGGGACGGGAGCTGAAGATTCCTGTGGTCGGGTTCTATCACTCCGATCTGCCGCGTATTTTCGGGCGTCGTCTCGGCGCGGCGGCCGAACGCCTTGTGGGTCAGTACGTGGCCAAACTCTACGGACGATTCGATCTGGTGATTGCGCCGAGTCGTTCGGCCGCTCGGCGTTTACGGGAGTTGGGCTTAGAGCGGGTGCTTTATGAGCCGTTGGGCGTAGATACGGACGTATTCAACCCCATGCGCCGTGATCCAGGTTTGCGCAGCGAGCTTGGCTTGCCCGAAGACACACGGCTTCTAATCTATGTCGGGCGCTTTGTCCCCGAAAAGAATCTTCCTTTACTGTTGCACGCGATCGCGCTCTTGGGTAAAGGCTATCACCTGTTGGCGGTCGGAGGAGACGCCTTACTATCCGCTCCCGATAATGTTACTTTTCTTCCGTTCGAACGCGATCGAGCGAGCCTGGCCCGTCTTCTGGCAAGCAGCGATGCATTGGTGCATGCGGGTGACCAGGAAACCTTCGGACTGGCGGTAGTGGAAGCGATGGCGTGCGCCGTGCCCGTTGTCGGTGTCGCGCGCGGTGGCATAGGCGAGTTAATAGATTCCTCCACCGGCGTTTTAGCTGCCCCGGGCGACGCGCTAACTCTGGCGACAGCGGTCAGGCAGTTGTACGACAAAGACTTCGCTCAGCTTGGCCGCAATGCGCGGCTGAAAATGTTACGGCACTTCACTTGGGAAAAAGTCGTCGGGCGTTTGACCGATGCTTATACTCAACTCTCCGCGCAGGGCGCGGACGACTTCGCAATTCAAGGGACTACATTGCATGCAATCGAATGAATTTCGAGCGCTATGTGTATCCGTGCACGACGTCGCGCCGAGTACCTGGGATGCATGCCGGCGCCTAATTGAAGGCGTAGGTCAAGTAGCTGACATTCCGCTTACTCTTTTAGTCGTGCCGAACTACCATCGCTTAGGTGAGGTTGCGTGCGACGCCTATGAGGCACAACTGAACCGGTGTCTCGAACAGGGGCATGAACTTGCGCTTCATGGCTATACGCATCTGGACGAAGAGCCAATGGGTCTACTCTCACGCTTTGATCGCACGGTACGCACCGCGAAAGAAGGAGAATTCGCCGCGATGTCGCAAGCGCGCGCAACTTTGCACCTTGAGCACGGGACAGCGTGGTTCGCACAGCACCGCTGGCCGCTTACCGGTTTCGTAGCGCCCGCCTGGCTTTTGAGTTCCGGTACCTGGCAAGCATTACGCGATTTTGCTTTTGGCTACACCACTACGCTGAACCGATTCTATCTGCTACCCAATCGCAACTCGATATTGAGCCCGAGCCTTGTTTATAGTTCGCGGAACGCATGGCTCTATCGCGCTTCGCGAGGGCGCAATCATCTTCTCGCTTCACTCCTATCTGAAAAGTCTTTGTTGCGCCTAAGCCTACATCCGCCGGATGCGATTCACGAAACGATGAGCGATTGGCAAACGCTTTTGCGTTCCCTGCTAAAGACCCGCACAGCAATGACTAAAGCCCAATTTGCACGCCTTCACGCGAAGTAAGCATAAATTCTAATCTTAATGTCGCTCACCTTGTGCGGCCGATCGAAATGTTCGCGGCGTACTCCCGGCCCGCCTTTCGCGCGTCCCTCGCAAGGGTACGATTAGCGGCCGGACTTGCGACGGGCGGTGCGCACAGGCTTAGGAACTCGTTTTTCGCGGATGTTTTCCTTGGCCGTTTTGATGAGCGCACCGCAATTGGCATCCGGTGCATTACCGGGATCAATTAACGGCGCCAGCGCTAACAGCGGATTTACGAGCCCGAGTGCCACAGCAGCTCCGGCACGAGCGACTAGAGGCCCCTTGGCCGGTCCGACATCCGGATTTCTGAACGTGCCGCCAATATCTATGGGGCCGCGCAACGCCAACAGGCTCATGCGTTTTGAATCCGGAACGAGTTGCAGTTTGTATCGCTCATTGCGCAGGTCGATGCTGCCTTGACCTCGAATGTTGGCCTCCGAAGTATCCGCGACGAAGAGATTAGGAACCACAACTCCGCCGCGCACAGTGGCGCTTACCACAACGCAACGTACCGGAGCAGTTTGATCGCCGCGGAGCAGCAACGTCGCCGCGTTAGCGAGATCGATGTTGCTTAGCAACAACGCCAGTGTGCTTATTTGCCCACCTGACATGATAAGAGCGAGTTCACCATTCGCGGAGCCCGCCATTTCGGCAACGGAATTGCCGATAGTGGCTAGCTTAACTCGGCCACCAACTTTTCCCGCGCTTCCCCGACTCGACTTTAGCTCAGGGAAAATTCGCTTTAGTTCCAAATTGCGCACACTGGCGTCGCCGCTGGTTCGGATCACTTTTTTTCCGGCGTCAAGCGTCAAGTTGGCGACAATGTGACCGCCGGCAATGCCGAAGTCGAGCGGAACCAACTTAAGCTCGCCCTGATTCAACTTAAGGTGGGCCGCCAGGTTATCAAGCGGCCAATCACGCGCGACCACCCGCTCTCCGCGAAAACGCACGTCGGCATCCCCGGTACGCAAGCGTTCGAGATTATAGGGCATGGAGGAGAGAACGCGCCCGGTGGCGGCTTGCTTCGCCGCCTGTGTTTGCTGTTCTATTGTCTTCGGTGTCGACTTCTCTCCCGGCGCTGCGCCGACAAAACCGCCCAAGTCCTTATAATTGAGCCGACGAGAAACAAGATTGGCGCTGACCGTTGGCCGCTTGGCAGTGCGATCGACCGCAAAATCTCCGCTTAGATCGCTATCCCCGACTTCGCCGGAAAATTTTAGTAGCGACCATTTCTCGCCCTTGCGAACCAGGTGTCCGCCGATCGAATACGGCGGCGTCCACGGAAGCGCAACCGGGATGAGGGGGTATAGCTTGGACAGATCCTTGCCTTGCAGTTTGAGTTGGCCGTCGATGCTCTCCAGCTTGAACGGAACAAAACTTCCGTCGAATGAAGTCTCAGTCGTTCCAGCCCGCGCGCGCACGTCCATGCGATACGGTGTTCCAGTACGGGTCAGCGACAACAGACTCTCCCCGCGGCCGTCTAGCGAGAATGGCTCATTGCGCAAGAATCCCTCGCCGGTAAAGCGGATGGCGGACTTTGCTTTTTCCGCCGCGGCGTTCTCGGAGTCAAGCGCGAGGTTGATGGCGGTCTGCATGTGACCGGCGCGGTATCCCACGCGGCCCTTTTTGATTCTAAGCTCGCCTATTGCAGGTGCAGCAGATCTCTCCCCTCGCGCTTGATTGAATTGCCAATTGTCTCTGCCCTCAGCGTCGGTTTCGAGTAAAACCGTAGGCTCATTCAGTTC
>JALYOK010000061.1 GCA_030856925.1 Pseudomonadota bacterium | reverse complement strand
GGCGACCTGGTCTTGATGGCGGCGTTCGGCGGTGGGCTAACTTGGGGCGCCGCGCTAGTGGAATGGGGTTAAGTCCGCGTTCCGCGTTGCTGGTTAGTCTGCAGTTCATATTGATGGGCTTGATCCTCTGGCCTTTTGGCGCCCATAGCTACCGCGTCGTATTGGTCTTTCGGGATCTCATAGCTTGGTTCATTTCAACTCTTTTCCGGCGAGATCACCTGTAAGAAATTTGTTAGGTTTCAGAAAAAATGAAATCACCAACGCGCCATTCGGTGAGCGCGCGAGGTGTCGATTACCCTTCGGTCGCCAGACGTAGTCGTCGGCACGCACTTCGCCTTCATCGTCGACGATGCTACCTTCCAGCACGTAGGTCTGCTCGATCTCAATATGCTCGTGCAACGGCAGTTGTGTGCCCGGCTGCCAGCGAAATAACGCAGTGAGCAAGCCGCTTTCCTTGTCCTCGAGCAACACCTTCATGTCGATGCCCGGTGTTGGCGTCGGCTTCCAGGGCAGTTCGGCGGTGTTCACGTAGCGCGAGTCCAGTTCCGAAAGTTGTTCCTGGCCGGTTAGAAAAGGGGTGTGGGCGGCCATCACTATCTCCCGAAAAAATTGTTTATGATTAGGCGATACATACGTTCGCACATTATCGCCTCATCGAACGCCACCATCAATGAATCTCGAACGGTGGGATTTTTTTATTAATCGAGAACGTCGTATGCAAGAGGTCGCGCCGGTAAACAATAACCCTAAATCGTCACGAAATTGCAAGGTAAAATGAAAAGTTGGCTAGCCGTCAAGACGACTAGATTTAATCATCATTTAAAAAAGAGGAAACCGTGATTCATGTAATCGCCACCATCGATCTCGCGCCAGACACCCGCGATGCATTTCTGGCCGAGTTCCGCAAACTTGTCCCGGCAGTAAAGGCTGAGGCCGGTTGCATCGCCTATGGTCCCGCTGTCGATGCGGATACGGATATTCCCACCCAAGCTCGTATCGGCCCGAATAAAGTCGTCATTGTCGAACAATGGGAAAGCGTCGCTGCGCTCAAGGCGCATGCGGTCGCGCCGCACATGCAGGCCTATCGCGTGCGGGTGAAAGAATTCGTTAAGGGAATGGAATTACGCATTCTGGCGCCCGCGTAGGCGCTTCGAGATATGCCTGGAGAGCAATATCCATGCGGTTCTCCAGGCATAATCTGGGACATTTACTTGAATAGATGCTCAACGCCGTCGCGCTCTTCCAGCAATTCCTTGTGGGTTGCCGCCCCGCGGGCTTTGCTGAAGTCGGAGAGCTCCAATCCTTGCACGATCTGATATTCGCCGTTTGCACAGGTAACCGGATAGCCGAACATCACGCCTTCGGCAATGTCGTAGCTGCCGTCTGATGGAATGCCCATGGTGACCCAATCGCCCGCCGGCGTTCCGAGCACCCAGTCGCGGATGTGTTCGATCGCCGCATTCGCCGCCGATGCGGCAGAGGACAACCCGCGCGCTTTGATAATCGCCGCGCCGCGATTCTGAACCGTCGGAATAAATGTGCCTTCCAGCCATGCTTGATCGTTAATCATGGGCCAGACTTTTTGACCGTCCACTTCGGCGTTAAAAACATCCGGATACTGCGTCGCCGAATGATTACCCCAAATAGTCATTTTCTTAATGCTGGCGACGGGCTTAGCGATCTTCGCCGCGACTTGCGACAGCGCGCGGTTGTGATCGAGACGCATCATCGCGGTGAAATTTTTCGCCGGCAGCGAGGGCGCGGATTTCTGTGCGATCAGCGCGTTTGTGTTGGCGGGGTTGCCGACCACCAATACCTTCACACCGCGCGAGGCTACCGCATCCAGCGCTTTGCCTTGCACGGTGAAGATCGCGCCGTTGGCTTCGAGCAAATCCTTGCGCTCCATACCCGGGCCGCGCGGCCGGGCTCCGACCAGCAACGCCACGTCGGCATCCTTGAATCCGGTCATCGCATCGCTATGGGCACTCGTGCCAATCAGCAGCGGAAAGGCGCAATCGTCCACTTCCATCATCACGCCCTGCAGCGCCTTTTGCGCCTTCTCATCGGGAATTTCCAGCAATTGCAAAATCACCGGCTGATCTTTGCCTAGCATCTCGCCGCCCGCGATTCTGAACAACAGGCTATAGCCGATTTGGCCGGCCGCCCCCGTGACCGCAACGCGTATGGGCTTCTTCATAAACTAACTCCTCTGGATTTTTCTACTGGCTTACGTTTTATCAACGAACCCCTGGAAGGGATCCGTGACTGTCGAAATAGACGGGGAAATATAGCGTTTTGAGGATCTTTGTGCAAGGCGGCGGAGACGTTGGCATTGGCCTGGAAGGCAATAGCAGTGCGGCGTTCAGGTCATGCCTCGCCATGAGCCAAGGTGGATGCGGTCCCTGGCGTGGTGATTATTGGACTCGATACACACGGTCAGCGTGTACTTTCCCTTCTCGGGAGAAGAAGGAACCAAGTGGGCTTAACCAACAAGAACTATCCCACCCACTTCCGGGCATTGCGAAACACGCGCATCCACGCACCATCTTCATTCCATTCCCGTGGCCGCCAGGAATTTTGCAGCGCGCGAAACACCCGCTCGGGATGCGGCATCATGATAGTGAAGCGGCCGTCGTCCGTGGTGAGGCCGGCGATGCCTTGCGGTGAGCCGTTGGGATTGCGCGGATAGGTATTCGCCATTGCACCGTAATGATCGACGAAGCGCAGACTCACGTGCTGCTTCGCGTCGGCGAATTCGGCGCGGCCTTCGCCGTGAGAAACGACGATGGGCATGCGGCTGCCGGCCATGCCCTGCAACAAGATCGACGGCGAATTCTGCACCTCGACCATCACGAAGCGGGCCTCGTATTGTTCCGACAAATTTCTTGCAAAGTGGGGCCAGCTAGCCGCGCCCGGAATGATTTCTCGCAAGTTGCTCATCATTTGGCAGCCGTTGCACACACCGAGAGCGAATGTCTCTTGGCGTTGGAAAAAAGCTTCGAATTCGGAGCGGGCACGGGCGTTGAAGAGAATCGATTTAGCCCAGCCCTCCCCTGCGCCCAATACATCGCCGTAGGAAAATCCGCCACAAGCGGCGAGGCCGATGAAGTCTTTCAGGCTCGCACGGCCCGCAATAATGTCGCTCATGTGAACATCGACGGCGACGAAACCCGCGCGGTCGAAAGCCGTGGCCATTTCCAACTGGCCGTTGACGCCTTGCTCGCGCAAGATCGCGATGGGCGGCCGCGCTTTGCCGATCATGAACGGCGCAGCGATATCTTCGTTGACGTCGTAATTGAGTTGAACGTGCAAGCCCGGATCGCCGGCATCGAGAATCGCTGTAAACTCCTGCTCGGCGCATTGCGGGTTGTCGCGCAAGCGCTGCATTTGAAAGCTGGTGCGAGACCACGCCGATTGCAGCGACATGCGCGGCTCATCGAACACCGTGCCGTTCACACCGTACATGACCAAGGCATCATCGCCGTTCAGCGTACCGATCACGTGCGCCTTGTTGGCAAGCATCGCCTCATTCAGATATCGCATCACCTTCGGGCTATCTTCGCGCTTGATTTGAAATACGGCGCCGAGTTCTTCGTTGAACAACAGATGCAGGAGATGGCTACGATCGTCGAAACTTTGCGACCCGTCACCGAGCACATGCTCGTCGAAGAAACGATCCATCCACAAGGTTACGCCGCTATGGCTCGCGAACATCATTTCGCACACCGCGGCGAACAAGCCGCCGTCGGAGCGATCGTGATAGGCCAGCAGCAAACCCTCTTGATTCAAGCGCTGCACACATTGGAACAGGGCCTTTAGCATGCGCGGATCGTCGACGTCGGGCGCCACATTGCCGACTTGGTTATACGCTTGCAACAACGCCGAGCCGCCGAGGCGGCACTTTCCCTGGCCAAGATCGACCAGCATCAATAAGGTGTCGCCGACATCGGTACGCAGCACCGGCGTCAAAGTCTGGCGCACATCGGAACAGGGCGCGAAGGCGGACACGATAAGCGACAACGGCGCGATCACGGATTTGTTCTCGCCCGATTGCTCATCGCGCCACAGGGTTTTCATCGACAGCGAATCTTTGCCGACGGGAATGCTGATGCCGAGTTCGGGACATAGCTCCATCGCCACGGCTTTCACGGTGTCGAACAACGCCGCGTCTTCGCCCGGATGGCCTGCCGCGGCCATCCAGTTGGCGGACAGTTTTACTTCGCCGAGATCCCAAATTAGCGCAGCGGCGAGATTGGTCAGCGCTTCGCCCACCGCCATGCGGCCCGACGCGGGGGCATCGATGGCCGCCATCGGCGTGCGCTCGCCGATGGCGTAGGCTTCGCCTGACGTTTCCTTGAAACCGGCGAGCGTCACGGCGACATCGGCGACGGGCGTTTGCCACGCACCGACCATCTGATCCCGGGTGGTGAGACCACCGACGGTGCGGTCGCCTATGGTGATAAGGAACGTTTTGTCCGCCACCGAAGGCACGGCGAGGATTCGATAACCCGCCCCGATCAGATCGATATCATCTAAATCCGGCGGCGCGAGATTCGGTTTTTGACGTTTCACGTCGCGCAGCATTTTTGGCGCTTTGCCTAGGATGACGTCGAGGCCAATGTCGACTGGGTTGTTGTTGAAGTGATCGTCTTCAACTCTCAAATGGCGCTCATTCGTACCGGCGCCCAACACCGCGAACGGGCAACGTTCGCGTTCGCAAATCGCTTGCAGCATAGTCAAGCTGTTCGCATCGATGGCGAGAACGTAGCGCTCCTGGGCCTCATTGCACCAAATTTGCAGCGGCGACATGCCCGCCTCTTCGTTCGGAATCGCGCGCAGCTTGAAGATCGCGCCGACGCCACCGGTATGCGCTAACTCAGGCAAAGCGTTCGACAGACCGCCGGCGCCGACGTCGTGAATGGATAGAATCGGATTGTCCTCGCCGAGTTGCCAGCAGCGGTCGATGACCTCTTGTGCGCGACGCTCCATCTCGGCGTTGGCACGCTGCACGGAATCGAAGTCCAAACACTCTTGGTTT